>NZ_VMKV01000001.1:0-55417 GCF_013276335.1 Streptococcus sp. 2100
ACTTTGTCAACACCTTTTTTAAACTTTTTTTACTTTTTACAATTTTTTGGCGAGAACTCATCCAAATGGAGGCTAGCCCTCATGCCTGGTTTGGAGCAGAAACCTCTAACTTACACTTAGCCATTGATGATGCTTCCGGCAATATCCTAGGGGCTTATTTTGATAAAAAAGAGAACTTGAATGCTTACTATCATGTCCTTGAACAAATCTTAGCCAATCACGGCATTCCCCTTCAAATTAAAACAGATAAGAGAACGGTCTTTACCTATCAAGCCTCCAACTCTAAGAAAATGGAGGACGATACCCATACACAGTTTGGATACGCCTGTCACCAACTGGGGATTCTCCTTGAGACAACCGCTATCCCTCAAACTAAAGGGAGAGTCGAAAGACTCAATCAGGCACTACAATCTCGCCTGCCTATTGAACTGGAACGAAACAATATTCATACCTTGGAAGAAGCCAATACTTTCCTTCTTTCCTACATTCAAACCTTTAATGAACAGTTTGGAAACAAGACAAAACTCTCTGTCTTCGAGGTGGCTCCTAAGCCCTCTGAACGAAATCTCATTCTAGCTAGACTGGCGGAGAGAGTCGTGGATCGTGGACACCATATCCGATTCCAAAATCGTTGCTATATCCCTGTTGAACAAGGAAAAGAAGTCTACTTCAGCAGAAAGACGAAAGCATTCGTTATAAAAGAAGTTGACGGTGACATCTACCTCAATATCGCTGACAAGATCTATCACACAAAGGAGCTACTAGTTCATGAACTCTATTCGAAAAACTTTGAATCAGAACCAGAACAAAAAAAGAAAGACGCAAGTATGTCCCTCCACAAACCCATCCGTGGAAACTCACATCTTTCAAACAATATCTTCAGAAAAATAAAAAGGATTATGAAGAGTTTACTAGTGAGGAGCTTCATTCTCCTCAGCTACAAGTATAATCTATTTCTCGCTAAATGGGAAGCTGTTCCTTAAAGGAAATCACTCTATCCCTTACATTTAGGAGAGAGAAAATAAGGAGTCTAAGACAAGCATTTCATTTGATAAGAGGCTTGGAGCTGTGAGGCTGGAGAGCCAAGGCTAAGACTAGCCTTGGTTTAGCTGAAAAAACAGCTTCAAGGGTTCCTCGTGTCAAATGAAAGCAAAATAATTGCCCTCAATCTCACCATTTTTTGGGGCATCATCACTTTCGATTGACACACCTTTTCCTATTTTTTTCATTTTTTTGCATTGCTTCTTACCGGCTACGGATGTCAAACTCTTTAAACACAATACGTAAGTCTCTTAACACTCTTTGACGCCCTCGGAATCGTTCATTTCTTAAAATGCGTTCTAGCTCTTCTTGTTTCTCTTTACTTTGTTTGTTTCTATAATCTCTTAGTGTTTCATAAAAGAGATAATAGTCATCTATCCACAGACCTCCCTCACTTATACGATGACTAATCTCACCTACTTCTTCATATGGTTCTTTATTATATCTTCGTTTGTGGCTTTCTTGCTTACGAAGATAATCTAAAATTCGATTCCGGAATTTTGTTTTGAAGTATTTACGTAAACGAGGAATATCTTCTGCCAGCTCTTCTTCTCTACTAATCAATTCATGTAGACATATCATTCCCTCTTGATCCCAATCCGACAATTCCCATAAATGAAGGTAATATTCATTTCTACACTTATACACAGTCCCTTGGACTTCTTCATACAATTCTTTAATCATAATTTTCCCCTTTCTAGATACAGTCTAACAGATTAGAAACACTTTTGGTACATTTCATCCATTCTGCACCCTTTAGCTCCTCAACTGCACAAAAAAGAGAGGTCTTGCCTCTCTTTGGGTTATTTTTCATCATTCATTTTTGACTTTACTTCATCATAAGATAATGCATGAGATTCCTCTTCTACTGCTTCAGGCATCTTTCCTGTTTCATAGAGAGATTTAATTTGTGTACTATCCAATGTTTCGTATTTCAATAGTGCTTCTGCAATCAACTTGTGAGTTTCACGATTTGACTGAATAATTTCAGCAGCTTTATTTCGTGCTTCATTCAATAATAAACGAACCTCTTCGTCAATTTCATAAGCTGTTTGTTCTGAAATTGATTTTTGAGGGCTTTGTGCACCAAACATAGCATGATTTCCTTCATATTGAACTGGACCAAGTTTTTCACTCATACCGTACTCTGTAACCATTGCACGCGCCATTTGTGTCGCCTGTTCAAAGTCGTTTGAAGCTCCTGTAGTTTGGACATTAAAGATAATTTCTTCAGCTACACGTCCACCCATTAAACCAGCCAATTGCTCTTTCATATCTTCTTTAGATAGAAGCATTTGATCTTCCTTAGGAAGTGCAATCATGTAACCCCCTGCACGACCTCTTGGTACAATTGTAACCTTATGAACAACGCGGGCATTCGATAAGACTAGGCCAACAATGGTATGTCCTGCCTCATGGTAGGCAACCAATTCACGTTCTTTTTGTGAAACTGTCTTATCTTTCTTAGAAGGTCCAGCAATCACTCTATCTTCTGCTTCATCAATATCTGAAGCATCAATTATCGATTTATTGCGACGAGCAGCAACCAAGGCTGCTTCATTCAAGACATTCTCTAAATCAGCACCAACAAAGCCTGGAGTTTGTTGAGCCACTAATTTCAAATCAACATCTTCTGCTAAAGGCTTGTTCTTAGCATGAACTTTCAAGATTGCTTCACGACCTTTAACATCAGGGCGACCAACCAATACTTTTCTATCAAAACGTCCTGGACGTAAAAGGGCCGGGTCTAGTACATCTGAACGGTTTGTCGCAGCAATGACGATAATCCCTTCATTTCCCTCAAAACCATCCATCTCAATCAATAGTTGGTTCAAGGTTTGCTCACGTTCATCATTTCCTCCACCGAGGCCGACACCACGTTGGCGACCAACAGCATCAATTTCATCGATAAAGATAATAGCTGGCGCTGCTTTTTTGGCATCTTCAAAAAGAGAACGAACACGACTAGCTCCAACTCCGACAAACATTTCTACAAAATCAGAACCTGAGATACTCAAGAATGGAACACCTGCTTCTCCGGCGACTGCTTTAGCAAGCAAAGTTTTACCTGTTCCCGGAGGTCCCTCCAGAAGGACACCTGCTGGAATACGAGCCCCAAGTTTTGTAAATCGTTTTGGATCTTTTAAGAATTCAACAACTTCAACTAGTTCTTGTTTTTCTTCCTCAGCTCCAGCAACATCTGAAAATCTTACTTTAATATCTTCTTTATTTGCAGCTTTAGCCTTACTACGTCCAAAACTCATTGGATTACGGCCATTTCCTCCTCCCATATTTCCCATCATAGAGAATAGGAAGAAGAATAAAATTCCAAATGGCACAATGGATACGAGTAGATTAATCCACATACCACTTGAACTTTCATGCTTAACAGTTACTTCTGCTTTATGGTCAGTAGCAAGTTTTTGCAATTCTGATACGGTAGTATCTGCAGGAAGAATAGTGCTGGTAAATTTCTCTACCTTAGTAACAGATGGCGTGAAAAACTGAATGCCTGTTTCTTCTCTACTTGTTTTAGGATTTTTATAAACACCCGAAACTTCGATAACACTGCCATTTGGTTGGTAGGTTAATTCTTTTACATTGTCATCGGTAATTTCTTTTACCAATTCTGTATAATTAATTTGCTCACTTTTCCCTGCAACACTACCTGTACTAAAATACTGGTAAGCTGTAACTAGGAAAAAAATAAGTAATAACCATAGAAATGGATTTTTAATTAAACCATTATTTTGTTTTTTCATTAAAAATTATTCTTTCTAATTTGAATACACGTCTTCTTTCAATACTCCAACATAAGGAAGATTACGATAATTTTCTTTGTAGTCTAAACCATAACCTACTACAAACTCATTTGGGATAGTAAAGCAGGTATAGTCTGCCTCAATTTCTACAACACGTCCTTCTGGTTTATCCAACAAGGTTGCAATCTTAACAGAAGCTGCTTCTCTTGCAATAAACATATCTCGCAAATTCTTCAAAGTTTGACCTGTATCAATGATATCTTCTACAAATAGAACATGTCTTCCTTTGATATCTTGAGTCACATCTTGTTTAATATTGATAACACCACTACTTGCTGTTCCACCATGGTAGCTAGAAACCATCATGAAGTCCATTTCAATATGTGTATCAATATGTTTAACCAATTCAGCCATAAAAGGAATAGATCCTTTTAAAATCCCAACCAAGATTGGATTTTTTCCTGCATAGTCCTTAGTTAATTGAGCACCTAATTTTTTAGCAGCTTCTGTAATTTCATCGTGTGAAACGAGGATTTTTTTAATATCGTTTTCTAACATTTTTTTACCTATCTATTTTTTCTATATAAAGTACAGTGTTCATTATATCATTTTTCGTGTTTTTACTCAAATTACTGGTCGCAATTCCCAAAATTGAGACAATTTCACCAAATTGCTCAATAATCAGAGTAGATTTTCGCTTTTCCATAGGGATTTTCAAATCAATAAATAGACGTCTGAGTTTTTTTCTATGCCCATTTTGAATCAAAACATCTCCTGGTTTTCGATGACGAATGTGTATGGATGTTTCGCGTGAAACAGGTATTTGTTGAATTGATTCACCTTCTAAAGGAATTCCAAAGGAAAATGTGTATCCTTGATAAGATACCTGATTTTGATAGTGTAACACAAGTTCATCTTCCTTTTCATCAGCCTGCGGACTGATTTTACAAATCTGAAACTGTTGATACTCTTTTATCAATTCATAACCATTTTTAATCGGATGACTATACTGGCTTTTAGTTTTTAAAATTTGTCTAACTTCTTCAAACTGAGCTTTTGTAAGCTTCAAATCTGGAAAACGATTCAGATAAGTTTGAAGTAAAACTCTTTGTGTCGACTCAGAGTAAGACAATAGCTGATCTAAATTTTCTACATCAATATTCTTTAATAATTCAGCTATAGCTAAGTCATAATCTAAAATTTCATTGCCGATGCTTAAGATGGCATCTCTAAATCTAGGATTTTCTTTCTCTAATTCTGGTAAATAAGAGTTTCGAATACGGTTGCGAAAATAATGATTTTCCTTATTTGATGTATCTTCAAAGTGAAAAATTGGTGGAAAGTCTTTTTTCTGAAAATTCAAGAAGGGACGAATGATTTCTATCTCTCCGACTACTTGCTTCTCCTTAATTCCTGATAGATAGCGCAAACGAGTGCCTCTAATCAAACGCATCAAAATCGTTTCCACCTGGTCATCCGCATGGTGGGCAGTGACTAAGGCTGTCGCACCTGTCTTTTTCATGACCTCTTGAAAAAAATCATAACGAAAATGTCGAGCACGCGCTTCTGAAAATTCTCCTGAAAAATCGCTGACATAAATAGGAAGCTCTGCTTCAGCAGCCAACTTCCTTAATTCCTTTTCTTCCCAATCTGATTCAATTCTCTGCTTATGATTCACATGAGCCAGAATCAATTCAATCTCTAACTCTTTTTGATAAGTAGACAATACCTTAAATAGAAACATAGAATCTAATCCACCAGAAAGAGCTAGAACCGCCTTAGCATGCTTTTTGAAATATCCCTTCTTAAGAAAATGATTTAAAAAATCTTGTTCCCTCATTTTAGAACCTCATAAACATCCTTGGCTATCTGAGAAATCGTATCATAATCAGAATTCTTAGTGAAAATAGAAAGAATAAATGGAGAATCTGCGTAGACAACACCCGTATCATGCTTAAATTCGTCCGCATCCCCAATTTTATGAGCTACCTTCACAGAAACACCTTTGGCAATTCGCTGATTATCAAAATCTGTTTTAGTCAAAGACTCTAGCACAAATCCATTTTGGTTATAAATAGCTTCCATGACCTTCCCGGCCATCTTAGAAGAAATCAATTTTTCTTTTAGATCCCAATCATCTCCCATAATGGCAGACATCTTGGATTTGAATGTGGCATCAGATTGGTTTGAAATGTAATAACCCAATAGATTATGAGCTACATTATCAGATTCTTTAGATACTTTTGTGATTAAGTCCTTGAGAGAATACTCTTTATTATCCTCTTTTTTAGGAAGACTACCACTTCCTTCTGGTTTATAAGAACCTGGAAAATCATTGACTGCAGATACGTATTTTACAGTCGTATCTAACTGATAAAGACCATCATTTATTTTTTCTTGCGCATAATAGAGATAAGGGAGTTTCAAAACGCTAGCTGCATACATCTTTTCATCTTGATTGATACCGGCTTCTTTTCCAGTAGTCAGTTGCTTAACATAAATAGAGAATGAATCCTTCTGATATTTTTCCGATAACATTTCTTGGACTTTACTCATCCGATTATCTTCTTCAGAAGTTGATTCTTTAGCTACCCATCCAACCTGATCAATATGTAGAAATTCTCTTCCTTCTACAAACATGGTTTTGTCGATTGATACTTGCGAATAAGCTGATAAGGATGATTTCACTTCTTTTAAATCATAAGGGCTATTATACAGTTTAAAGTCAGATTCTAACCATACTTTTTTTATTGTTGAAGTTACCTCTGACTGATCATATAAAAATCGTTTGTCCGCAGCTATAAATTGATGATTTGATAGCTTAAATACCGGAATTCCTTGTTTATTTAAGCGCCACTCGGTTATTTGAAAACTTGTTTTAGGAGTCAATTTTCCAGATTCCACTACTAAATCTTCATTCGCATAGACAGGAACTTCTCCATAAACCATAGGAGAACTTAGCTTTTCTCTAAAATAAATACCAAAGTCAGATTGTGAAAGGTAATAAATTTCTTTCGAAGTATAGACGACTTCTTTTTCTGTGCTAACGACTTTTGAGATGGTCAAAAAACTCGGTAGCAACAAAATAATTAAGAATTTACGCATTCTTCCTTTCCTTTTCTTCTTGTAAACGCAATAATTGATTTTTATCAGCCAATTCTTCCAGCTTTTCATCTGATAAACTCAAAAATTGCTCAATTACATCTAATAAATTTTCCATTTTATCACCTTTGAAGCAAGTCAGGAATCGTATAAACTATTTCCCTCGACTTAGAATAATAGTACTTCGCTCGTGTATATTTGGCAGCATAATCCTCATCTTTCAACTTGGTAGCAAATGCTGTCTCCTTATCCTTTTCATCACTCAAAGTCCGATACTGAGTTTGCAAGTCTGCTAGTTGCTGACGTCTTTGGAGTAATTGTTGATAGCTCTGCGCTAAATTAAAAGTTGGCAAGATAAATAATAGCATAATCAAAATCAATACCCACCCCATAAAACGATTCCGTTTTTGCCGTTCTTTCATCAGGTAGCGACGACGTTGATATTCATTTTGAATAAAAGAATTATTCAATTGTACGATATTTTTAGACATTTTCTTCTACCCGTGTTTCACTGATAATTTCATACATGCCTGCTGCATCTTCTTTTTTTGTACTATCTTTCATCTCTAGTACTTTTACAAGTAGCAACTTATTGCCAAAGCGAATTTCAACTTGGTCATTAACTTTCAAGTCCGTTGAACTTTTGGCCAAGATTCCATTAACCTTGATTCTACCTTTATCTGCTACTTCCTTTGCGACTGTACGACGCTTGATAATTCGCGATACTTTTAAATATTTATCTAATCTCATACTTATTACCTTAATTTATTATTGTACCATTTTTATCTACTTTATAGAAGAAAAATATCAAATGAAATTTTCTTTCTTAGACTCTTTTATCTCTAATAAACTTTCTCCAAAAATCAGCAGACCTTCTAAAATTTCATAATCTTTCTTATTTTGGACATCAAATACAAGCTCCATTAATCCCTTATTCTCAGCGATACCCGCTTTTAAGTTCGTTGCGGATAACGCTTTAAAATAATCTTGAGCTAAAAACAGTCGTTGAGTGACTTTTTCAAATTGAACTGTAATCTTATTATCTTTTCTTTCCACACGTTGAACAAAGATCTTGTCCAAATATGACTTGACTAAACCAATCTCTAAAAGATAAGCAACTACATCTGGGTATTCTCCAAAACGGTCCATCAGCTCTTCTTGTAACTCTTCGTAATTGACACGATTGTCAATTTGACGAATTTTCTTGTAAATTTCAATCTTATGTCGTTGATCAGAAATATAAGTATCAGGAAGATAGGCATCAATTTGTAAAATCAATTCGGCATTACCTTTGGTTCTTGTGTTAGCATTAGCATTACCGTTTCGTTTAGCAATAGCTTCCTCTAATAACTGCGAATACAATTCAAAACCAACAGAATCAATGAAACCAGACTGGGATTTTCCTAGGAGATTCCCTGCTCCGCGAATCGAAAGATCTCGCATAGCAATCTTAAATCCAGATCCCAATTCTGTAAATCCTTTGATGGCTTCTAATCTCTTCTCAGAGACTTCACTGATTGATTTTTCTGGACGATACATGAGATAGGCATAAGCAATACGATTACTACGACCGACTCTTCCTCTTAACTGATACAAGGTTGACAAGCCCATATGGTCCGCATTTTCAATAAATAAAGTATTGGCATTTGGAATATCCACCCCTGTCTCAATAATGGTAGTCGTCACTAAAATATCATACTGACCTTCAATGAAATCCAGTAGAGTATTTTCTAACTGAATCTCACTCATTTGCCCATGAACATAACCAATCGAAGCCTCTGGAATCAACTCCTGTAATTCTGAAACCTTCTGGTCAATCGTGTCAACTTTGTTGTAAAGATAGTAAACTTGACCTCCACGCTCCATTTCACGCAAAACAGCATCACGAATGACACTATCATTCTTTTCCAAAACATAGGTTTGCACTGGATAACGATTAGTCGGCGGAGTTTCAATAACAGACAAATCTCTGATTCCCAGCATAGACATATGAAGGGTACGAGGAATTGGCGTAGCGGTCAAGGTTAGGACATCCACTTGTTTTTTCAATTCTTTCAAGGTTTCCTTATGCTTGACACCAAATCTCTGTTCTTCATCAATAATCATCAAGCCCAAATCAGCAAACACAACATCTTTTGACAAAACACGATGGGTTCCAATCAAAATATCAACTTGACCCTTTTTCAATTTTTCAAGTGTTTCAGTCTGCTCTTTTTTACTTCTAAAGCGACTCAACACATCAATATTAACTGCAAAATTTTGGAATCGTTCCTTAAAATTTGTATAGTGCTGTTGCGCTAAAACCGTTGTCGGAACTAGAACGACAACCTGTTTGTGATCATTGACTGCCTTAAAGGCTGCACGCATAGCAACTTCAGTCTTTCCAAAACCAACATCCCCAACTAAAAGTCGATCCATTGGCTGAGAAGCCTGCATATCGCTCTTGATTTCCTCAACACTACGAAGTTGATCATCCGTTTCAACATAAGGGAAGGCATCATCAAAAGCATGTTGATCTTCATCATCAGCTGAGAAAGCAAAACCCTTCAACTGGCTGCGCTCAGAATAAAGTTTGATTAAATCGTCAGCTATATCCTCTACCTGGTTCTTAACTTTTTGCTTGGCTTTTTTGAAATGACCGTCATTTAATTTATTGAGTTTAGGAGCTTTCCCGTCACTTGAAACGTATTTGGACAGTAGATGAATCTGTTCCACTGGGATAGAGATTTGATCCCCGTTTTGGTATTGGACGCTAACATAATCGCGGTGAATCCCTTTGATTTCAATGGTTTCAATTCCTAGGTATTGACCAATTCCATGAATGTGGTGAACAACGTAGTCCCCTTTTTCAAGTTCATTATAATCTTTTAAGCGCTCTGCATTTGAAACATGTTGTCTTCGAAAACGACGTTTTAATTTCTTTTGAAAAATCTCATGTTCAGTAATCACCAGAATTTTTTCATCTACAAAATGAAAACCATGTCTGAGATTGCCCTCGATTAAGTTTACAGATTCTTGACAGATTCTTGACTTATCTCTAGAATCCAATTTAATCTGATATTCCTCTAACACATCCTCCAATGTTTTACTTCCCATTGAATTGCTAGATTGCAGGATAATAGTGTAATCCATTTTTTTGTATCGTTCAATTTCTTCTTTTAAAAAAGAAAATTGATTGAAAAACTCCTGCATAGGATATTGATTAAATTGATAAATTTGGTCAAACTTGAGATTTCCTAGTCCCTTTTGAAGATTAGAGAAAAAAGTCACCGGACTTTGTTTTTTATAGATTTGTTCAATATCAGCAAAATACTGCATATCAGAAAATGCTTTACTATTCTGTAATTCTTCTGTAAAGTACTGCGCTAATTCTCTTTCAAAGACTTCATACTGATTCATCAATTTTTGATAATCATCAAAGAATATTGGTATGTTTTTTTCAATATAATCAAATACAGTCCATGTCTTATCATAGCATAAAGATAAAAATTTCCGTGAATCAGAATGCATTTGTTTTTGGTGAAAACTTGAAAGAATTTCTTCTAAGTATGATTTTAAAATAGGTGATAACGTTTTTGAAATCTGTTTTTCTAAAGCTGACTGACCTCGTTGATAATCCTTTTCTCTCAAAATTATGTCGCTAGCTGGAAATATGGTGAGTTCTGTCTTATTTTCTTTCGATAATTGTGTTTCTACTTCAAATGACCTGATACCATCAATTTCATCACCAAAAAACTCAATTCGGCAAGGTTCTAACTGGGATATTTCAAAAATATCTAAAATATCTCCTCGAAGACTAAATTCGCCTTGAGTTTGTACTTGTGTAACTTTTCGATAGCCAATTTCCTTCAACTGATGGATAATCGCGTGTTGATCATATTCTTCACCGATTGAGATTTTTACAATACTATCTTTGAATACATTTGGAGACGGTAAAATCAATCGACTTGCTGCGATATTACAAACTAAAATCCCTTTCTTAGATGAATCAGTCAAAAAACGCAAGGCTTCAACCCGTGAAATGATTTTTTCTTGTGAAGACATCAAAAATTCTACCATAGGGGAGTCATCTACCAAAAATGGATAGACAAATTCCTCACCCAAGATAGATAGAAGATCACTAACAAGTCCTTCTGCTTCTCCATAAGTTGACGTCAATAACACAATCTTATCTTCCTGTCTCAAACTACTAGCTATTGCTAAAGCTTTTGTAGAAGTTGACAAACCTAACATTAATTGTCTTTTCTTATCTGTCAGATTTTGATGCCATTTTTTTATCTGATCATTTTCTGAGAATAAATCTAATAAGGTCACCATTTATCCGTTATACCTCTGCATCGTTTTTTCAAAGTTTTTCTCTTGTAAATAGTAGTTTACAGAGTCGTCAACTTTGTCAATAGACTGTAAAATACCGATATAATCATCCTTGTCAAAGGTACTCAAAACATGGTTAACAACTGACATGCCATTTTTAGGTCTTCCGATTCCAATCTTAACACGATTAAAGGTTTGGGTTCCAATATGTTGAATAATAGACTTGATACCATTATGACCACCTGCTGAACCTTTTGCTCTTAAACGAATCTTTCCAACTTCCATGTCAAGATCATCGTAAATGATGAGTAAATCTTCAATATCCAAACCATAATAAGTCAATAAAGCATGAACCGCTTTTCCACTTTCATTCATAAATGTCGTTGGTTTGACAAGATAAATTTTTTCTCCATTTAGGAAAAAGGATGCTAGGTCAGCTTGAAATATCTTATCATGTGTAAAAGTGACATTTTGTTTTTTCGCTAGTTGGTCAATCAACATAAATCCAACATTGTGTTTTGTTTCAAAATATTTATCTCCTGGATTTCCCAAGCCTACAAGTAATTTGGTCATTTATTTTTCCTTTCAAAAGCCAAAAGGGTTGGAATTTTTTTCCAACCTAATTGACACCATTTATTAATTTTTTAGACATTAAAGCGGAATTCCATGATATCGCCATCTTGAACGATATATTCTTTTCCTTCTTCACGCAAGCGTCCAGCTTCTTTTACGGCCTTTTCAGATCCGTATTTCACTAAATCCTCATATGACATGGTTACTGCACGAATAAATCCTTTTTCAAAGTCTGAGTGGATAATCCCAGCTGCTTGAGGAGCCTTCATACTACGTTTGAAAGTCCAAGCGCGAACTTCTTTTTCACCAGCTGTGAAGTAAGTTCCCAATCCAAGCAAGTGGTAAGCTGCACGCGTCAACTTATCTACACCTGATTCTGTCAAACCAATGGCTTCAAGAAACTCTTTTTTATCTTCATCGTCCAATTCAGAAATTTCTTCCTCAGCACGCGCAGAAATGACGACTACTTCAGCATTTTCTGTCGCTGCAAATTCACGAATTTGTTTGACATAGTCGATAGAGTCAGGTTCTGAAACCACATCCTCGTCAACATTAGCAACATAGAGCACTGGTTTAGTCGTCAAAAGGAAAAGACCTTTTACAACCTTTTGTTCCTCATCTGTAAATTCAATAGTTCGAGCTGATTTCCCATCTTCAAGGACTGGTTTAATCTTTTGAAGAACATTAAACTCAGCTACTGATTCTTTATCTTTTTGCGTACGTGCCATCTTTTCTACACGCGCATATCGTTTGTTCACCGATTCTAAGTCAGCAAGAATCAATTCTAGGTTAATGGTGTCAATATCGGCAAGTGGATCTACAAAGGCGTCTTCACGTCCTTGCTCGCGCATCACATTTTCATCATCAAAAGCACGAACTACGTGAACAATCGCATCTACTTCACGAATATTGGCCAAGAATTTATTCCCTAGCCCTTCTCCTTTTGAAGCTCCTTTTACAATCCCTGCAATATCTGTAAATTCAAATGTTGTTGGCACTGTCTTTTTAGGAGTAATCATTTCAGTTAGTTTTTGTAGGCGTTCATCTGGAACTTCAACCATTCCAACGTTTGGATCAATCGTCGCAAATGGGTAGTTTGCTGCCTCTGCTCCTGCTTTTGTAATTGCATTAAATAGTGTTGATTTACCAACGTTTGGCAAACCAACGATACCTGCTGTCAAAGCCATATTTCTCATTCTCCGTTTTCATTTCAATCCCTAATATTATAACACAAAAAGGGATAAAGTGCTAACCCTCTAACTAAGGGTTCTCAGTCAATAATTTTATTCATTTTTCGATCAAAATCATAGCGTCCCATCATGACAACATGGTCACAATTACTGCATTTTATTTTGATATCTGCTCCTACACGTGTAATTTCCCAACGATTAGCTTTTTTGCCTGTTGACTTGATGGTGCAAGCATGTGGTTTTTTCATCTCAACAAAATTTCCAACTTGATACATACTACTCTCCTTTTCTTTTTCGATTATATCATAAAAGAGGCGAGCTAAGCTCAACCTCTTTCACTTAATTAGTACGAACTGGTGTAATGAGCTGCATGAAGTCTTCGTCAGTATCTGCTGGCACAAGAGTAAATGGACGAACAGCTGAGATAAAGCTAATGGTCACCTTTTCGCTATTTAAAGCTTTAAGAGAATCAATCAAGTAAGTTGGGTTGAAACTAATGGTCAAATCATCCCCAGTAACCTGGTCAGTATCGATTTCTTCGTTTACTTTACCAACTTCTGGAGAGTGAACATGGGCACTAACAACCCCATCTTTAATTTCAAGTTTCACAGTACCATTTTGAGTCGCACTTGATAAAAGACGAGCACGTTCCATTGACTGGCGTAAGTTTACCACATCAAAAGTAATAGTAGTGTTAAAGTCTGTTGGAATCAAGCGATCTGTATCAGGATAGTTTCCTTCTAGGAGACGAGTATAGAAGCTAATATTTTCGCTTCTAAAGAGGATTTGGTTATTGGCAAAGAAAATCTCTACAGTTTCGATATCATCTGTAAATACCACTGAAAATTCGCGTAGAGAACGGCTAGGAATCACGACATCAAAATCATCACTATTTTTCTCAAGCGTTAATTTTTTCTGGCTTAAACGATGAGAGTCTGTTGCAACTGTTTTTAGCTCCTTGTGTTGACTCAATACAAAATGAACACCTGTTAAAATTGGACGACTCTCTTGGGTACTTGCAGCAAAAGCTGTTTCATTGATAATTTTCTTGAGTAATTTTGTTTCAAGAACCAAAGGAGTGCTTGCTGAAATTTCTTGGATTCGTGGATATTGTTCGCTATCTTTTCCTTTTAGGGTAATTTCTGATTTTCCACTGGTTAAAACAATTTGATTTTGTTCAATTTCTTTAAAATCAAGAGTCACATCAGGTAGACTAGATACAACATTGATAAAGAAAGAAGCTTCAAGAAGGATCGAACCTAAAGAAGTAATTAACAAACCAGCATCTTCATTTTTTTGAGAAATAAAATTTTCAATTGAAATCTGACCATTTGAACCAATTAAAGTAACCCCTTCGTTTGTCACGTCAATTTTGACAGTTGATAAAATAGGAATGGCATTTTTAGAACTAATAGCTCTCTTAGTAATATTTAATGCTTGTAGAAATAAATTTTTATTAATTGAAAAATGAATCATGGATTCTCCTTTATTTATTTTTAGTATTAGAAGGATAATAGTAATAATAGAGTCTGTGAAATCTGTGGAAAACAGACTTTAAACAAGTCATATCAAGTTTTTTGGCTTGTTTAAAAAATGTGGATAAAAAAGATAATAAAGTAAAAGTTATCCACAACTTATTTGATTTTCTTTTTGATTGATTCAATTTCTAAGCGTAAATTATCGTCTTCATCAATCAAAGATTTAATTTTAGCATGGGCATGAATAACTGTTGTATGATCTTTTCCACCAAATTCCTTCCCAATTTTTGGAAGACTATTATCTGTTAGTTCTCTAGATAAATACATGGCTACTTGACGGGCTAACACAATGTTTTGAAGGCGTCTGCTTCCCTTCATTTCTTTGACACTAACTCCATAGAAGTTACCAACTTCATTTTGGATTTTGTCAATTGGGATGACGAGCATTTGGCTAACATCTTGTTTTCGAGCTCTAATAGCTTCTGCAGCAATATCAATAGTGATATCCTTGATATTTTTTACTCTGGCAATTAAAGTGATGTCGTTGATGGCTCCCTCAAGATCTCGAACATTTGAATCAAATTGCCCAGCTAGGTATTCTAGAGTATCACTTTGGAAATTGTAGCCTAAATGTTCCGTTTTACTTTGTAAAATGGCAATGCGTGTTTCAAAGTCAGGGGGTGTGATAGTTTGTGTCAATCCCCAACTAAAGCGCGTGACAAGCCTCTCCTCGAGCCCTTCTAAATGTTTTGGACTACGATCACTGGTTAGGACAATCTGTTTTTGCTTGTCATGAAGGGCGTTAAAGGTATTGAAAAATTCTTCCTGAGTTGCGACTTTTTTTCCGCTGAGTGACTGGATATCATCGATTAACAAAAGATCAAGACTACGATAGGTTTTTTTAAATTTTTCCATTTCCCCAAGTCTTAGGTGATCAAGAAAGTCATTAATAAAGCTTTCAGCAGGTATGTATTTGACACGTGCATTTGGAATATTTTTTAGAATTTCATTTCCAATAGCGTTTAATAAGTGAGTCTTACCAAGGCCTGGTCCTCCATAGATAAAAAGAGGGTTATAGGTCAGAGCCAAATCTTCAGAGACAGCTAAAGCGGCTGATACAGCCCAAACATTTCCATCCCCTTGAATAAAGTTATCAAAGGTATACTTTTCTTTTAATCCCGTATCTGAATAAGGAATAGATACTAACTTTGGACTATAGTCATAAAGAGTTAAATTTGTAGCTTCTTCAACTTGTGAGCTAGTCGTATCTTGAGGTTTGGTGAAAATATAGTGGGGAGTTATTTCAGCGTCATAAATTTCAAAACCAGCTACTACAATAATATCTTTTAGTTGTTTTTCCCAGACCATTTCCATTTCAGAGCGAGGTAGAAATATAGTGGCAACATTTTCCTCTACCTTGATGAGTTCAGCTTGAATAGCATAGAAATCATACATGGATCGAGTCAGTCTTTCTTGTGCAAATTCTAATATACGATTCCAAAATTGTTTTTCTTTCAATCCTTTCTCCTCCTTTACTATTTAAAAGTTTAATACTAGAGATATTTTACCATAGATAGCAAGAATTTTCCACAAGCTGTGAAAAATAATCCACAATGTTACCAAACTTTATCCACAGGTTGGGGATAAAAGAAAAAATTATTGATTTATTAAGCTTTTTATCGAAAAACATAGTGGATAACCTTGTGAGATAAAAAAATAAAAGAACAGCCTTATTTCAGGCTGTTGATAATTCTACTATATTCTTCTTGATTTGAAAAAGAAATAATGATTTTTCCACTGTCTTTTTTAGATAGTTTAATTTCTACATCTAATCCGAGTAGTTTTCTTAACTGTTTTTCTTCATTTTGTATGAAATGATTCGTTTTTTGCTGTTTCTTTTGTTTTTTCTCTGTCAGAAGAGCTTCTAACTTCCTTACAGAAATATCTTCTTCTATAATCCGTTGAAAGAAATAGTCTTGTTGTTCCTTATTTAACCCAACTAGGGAACGCGCATGGGCTTGTGATAGTTTGCCATTTTCTACTTCTGAGAGAATCTGTTCTGGCAAGGAAAGTAAACGAATGGAGTTGCTGATATATGGACGAGACTTGCCCATTTTATCTGCAATTTCAGCATGGGTGAATCCTTTCTCTACGAGAGATTCATAGGCGCGTGCTTCTTCTATTGGGTTTAAATTTTCTCTCTGTAAATTTTCAATAATGGACTGAACCATCATCTCTTGGTCTGAAATCTGTTTAACAACAGCTGGGATAGACCGTAGACCAGCTAAAAGTGAAGCCCGATAGCGTCTTTCTCCTGCAAGGATTTCATAACCAATAACAGGAGATTGACGAACAATAATCGGTTGAATGAGCCCATTTTCTTTGATAGACTGTGCTAGTTCATCTAGTTTTTCTCTATCAAATTCTTTTCGGGGTTGATAGGGATTTTTTTGTATATCTGTGATAGAAATCATTTCAAATTTTTCCATGATTCTACACTAACACATCTTTTCTCTTATGTAAAGCTTTCTTTACATAGATGTCAATTAAGATTCTAAATCACCTGAACTCTTGTCAAGTTTAATAGATGTAGTTTCTTCTTTACCGTTGCGATAGTAAGTGATCTTAATGGTGTCTCCGATAGAATGATTGTAAAGAGCACTTTGTAAGTCTGTTGATGAAGCAATCTCTTTGTCATCTACTTTTGTAATTACATCGTATTTTTCAAGGTGACCATTGGCAGGCATATTACTTTGTATCGAACGAACAACTACACCAGATGTAACATTACTTGGAATATTGAGTCTTCTGATGTCGCTTGTACTCACATTAGATAAATTAACCATCTGGATTCCCAAAGCTGGACGCGTCACTTTTCCGTTTTTTTCTAACTGTTCAATAATATTGATAGCATCATTTGCAGGGATTGCAAAACCAAGACCTTCTACAGATGTTCCTCCATTTGTGGCAATTTTACTTGAGGTAATTCCGATAACCTGTCCTTGGATATTGATCAGTGGGCCACCAGAGTTACCTGGATTAATAGCAGTATCAGTTTGGATGGCTTTTGTAGAAATGGCTTGTCCATCTTCAGATTTTAAAGATACATTTCGATTAAGACTAGATACGATACCTTGAGTGACAGTATTTGCATATTCAGAACCTAACGGACTACCAATGGCAATAGCAGTTTCTCCTACGGTTAACTTGCTAGAATCACCAAACTCAGCTACTGTTGTCACTTTTTCTGAAGAGATTTTGACGACAGCAATATCAGAGAAAGTATCCGCTCCGACAATTTCTCCAGGTACTTTAGTCCCATCTGATAATCGAATATCTACTTTGCTAGCGCCATTTATAACGTGATTGTTGGTGACGATGTAAGCTTCTTTATCATTCTTTTTATAAATAACGCCAGATCCCTCACTAGAGATTTGCTGAGAATCTGTATCAGTCTCATCATTGCCAAATACGCTATTTTGTCTATTTGCTGAATAAGTAATAACGGATACAACGGCATCTTTTACTTTATTAACAGCCTGTGTTGTTGAATTTTCGTTCTTATAGGCAGTTTGTGTAATAGTACTATTGTTGTTAGAGTTGTTTACACTACTTTTTTGAGTTAGTTGAGTTATTGAAAAACTACCCAAGGCTCCACTAAAAAAGCTAATGACGATAACGACTAATAATTGAAACCATTTTTTGTAAAATGTTTTTAGATGTTTCATATTTGCCTCCATATGTTTGAATTACTGAAAGTATAAACTGACTAGCTTAATTATAACTTAAACACAAAAGTTTTACACAAACTGTGGATAACTCTTTTGAAGCTGTGATTTTCTTAATTGAAATCTATTTTTTATTTTGTGAATAAGATGTGAAAAAATAGAGAATATGTTAGAATAGAGTCATGAAAATTAAAGTTGTAACAGTTGGGAAACTGAAAGAAAAGTATTTAAAAGATGGTATCGCAGAGTATTCAAAACGAATTTCTAGATTTGCTAAGTTTGAAATGATTGAGTTATCAGATGAAAAAACACCAGATAAGGCCAGTGAATCAGAAAATCAAAAGATTTTAGAAATAGAAGGTCAGAGAATTTTATCAAAAGTTGCTGACCGTGATTTTGTTATTGCATTAGCTATTGAAGGGAAAATGTTCTCTTCAGAAGAATTTAGTAAGCAGTTAGAAGAAGCTTCTATAAAAGGATTTTCTACTCTTACCTTTATTATTGGGGGAAGTTTAGGATTGTCATCAGCTGTAAAAAATAGAGCCAATCTTTCTGTCAGTTTTGGTCGCCTAACCTTGCCCCATCAGTTAATGAGACTAGTTCTTGTTGAACAAATCTATCGCGCTTTTACGATTCAGCAGGGATCACCCTATCATAAATAAATTGACTTTTAATTGAATTTTTGGTAGAATAATTGTGTTAGGTCTCATAGCTCAGCTGGATAGAGCATTCGCCTTCTAAGCGAACGGTCGCAGGTTCGAATCCTGCTGGGATCAATATAATAGCAAAGCTGGGAATTTTCCCGGCTTTTTTCTTAAAAAAGTACACTTTGGGAGAAAAAAATGACAGTTGAGAGAATTTTATCTAAAACGAAATTCCATTTTGTATAATGGTTTTTGTAAGTTAGCTTACAAGAAAAAACATTTTAGGAGATTTTATTATGAAAAACACAGTTAAATTGGAACAGTTTGTAGCCTTGAAGGAAAAAGACTTGCAAAAGATTAAAGGTGGGGAAATGAGACTTCCAAAAATCCTCCGTGATTTTATTTTCCCAAGAAAAAAGTAATAAAATAAGGGGAAAGAGTAATGAATTTATTTGGATTTGGGACAGTTATTGGTCATTTTTTAATTATTAGTCACAGTTACCGTTTAATTTGTAAAGGTCAAATAAAATCAAAGGAACTATATTTTTTTGGTCTCTATACATTACTAGTAGAAGCAGTACTTGAACTTTCCTTTTATCTTCTATATTTAGATGAAATAGTGATTGAAAGATTTTTATTTCCTTTGGGCCTATATTCCTATTTTCGATGGATTAAACAGTATGAGAGGGATAGAGGACTATTCCTAAGTTTACTACTATCTCTTTTATATGAGAGCACTCATAACTTTCTGTCCGTAACTTTCTCTTCTATAACAGGAGACAATTTTGTTTCACAATATCAT
The DNA here is from genome assembly GCF_013276335.1 of Streptococcus sp. 2100. Taxonomy (NCBI): domain Bacteria; kingdom Bacillati; phylum Bacillota; class Bacilli; order Lactobacillales; family Streptococcaceae; genus Streptococcus; species Streptococcus sp. 2100. The sequence goes on from NZ_VMKV01000001.1 coordinate 19,635, forward strand.
GCCCCATTCTTTTTCGTTGTAACGGTGTTGACCTATTTTGTTGTCTTAAAAATCATTCATTATTTCCATTTGGAACTAGCCTATTTTGACAAAGACTACCTCTATCCTTTCTTGAAAAAAGTATTTTTTGCCTTACTACTGCTCCATATTGTATCTTTCGTTTCAGATATGGTAAGTACGGTTAAACATTTGAATAGTTTTGGAAGTATTTTGTCATCTATTGTTTTTATCTCGTTACTTTTGACCTTCTTTGCAATGAATTCGCATAAAGAACAAATGGAAAAAGAGATTGCTTTGAAGCAGAAGAAATTTGAACAGAAACATTTACAAAACTATACAGACGAAATTGTCGGACTGTATAATGAAATCCGTGGTTTTCGACATGACTATGCTGGAATGCTTGTCAGCATGCAGATGGCAATTGACAGTGGTGATTTACAAGAAATTGACAGAGTTTACAATGAAGTTTTGGTCAAAGCTAATCACAAACTGCGTTCAGATAAGTACACTTACTTTGATTTGAACAACATAGAAGATTCAGCTTTACGAAGTTTGGTTGCTCAGTCCATTGTCTATGCTCGAAATAATGGTGTAGAGTTTACACTGGAAGTAAAAGATACGATTACCAAGCTCCCAATTGAACTATTGGATTTGGTTCGTATTATGAGTGTTTTATTGAACAATGCTGTCGAAGGATCGGCTGATAGTTATAAAAAGCAGATGGAAGTAGCAGTTATTAAGATGGAAACTGAAACAGTGATTGTGATTCAGAATTCATGTAAAATGACGATGACTCCTTCAGGAAATCTATTTGCCTTAGGATTCTCCACTAAGGGAAGAAATCGCGGAGTCGGATTAAATAATGTGAAGGAACTACTAGATATGTACAACAATATTATTTTAGAAACAGAGATGGAAGGCAGTACATTTAGACAAATCATTAGATGTAAGAGGGAATTTGAATGAAAGTTTTAATTTTAGAAGATGTTATTGAACATCAAGTGAGACTAGAGAGAATATTGGATGAAATTTCGAAAGAATCGAATATTCCAATATCATACAAGACAACGGGAAAAGTCCGTGAATTTGAAGAATACATTGAAAACGATGAAGTAAATCAGCTTTATTTCCTAGATATTGATATTCATGGAATTGAGAAAAAGGGATTTGAAGTGGCTCAGCTCATTCGTCATTACAATCCTTACGCTATTATCGTCTTTATCACCAGTCGATCAGAGTTTGCGACTCTAACCTATAAATACCAGGTATCAGCCCTAGATTTTGTTGATAAGGATATCAACGATGAGATGTTTAAGAAGAGAATTGAGCAAAATATCTTTTACACGAAGAGTATGTTACTTGAAAATGAAGATGTGGTGGATTATTTTGACTACAATTACAAGGGAAATGATTTAAAAATCCCTTACCATGATATTTTGTATATTGAAACGACAGGAGTCTCTCATAAATTACGTATTATTGGTAAGAATTTTGCCAAAGAGTTTTACGGTACTATGACAGATATTCAGGAAAAGGACAAACATACTCAGCGATTTTATTCTCCTCATAAGTCATTTTTGGTAAATATAGGCAATATTAGAGAGATTGATCGAAAAAATCTAGAAATTGTTTTCTATGAAGATCATCGTTGTCCTATTTCAAGATTAAAAATTAGAAAATTAAAAGATATTTTAGAGAAAAAATCTCAGAAGTGATTGACAATTAGCAAGAAATTGATATAATGGTTATATCTGCTACAGATAGAAGGTCCGTTGGTCAAGGGGTTAAGACACCGCCTTTTCACGGCGGTAACACGGGTTCGAATCCCGTACGGACTATTTTATCCGCCATAGCTCAGTTGGTAGTAGCGCATGACTGTTAATCATGATGTCGTAGGTTCGAGTCCTACTGGCGGAGTATAGATAAAAGGGAACACAGCTGTGTTCCTCTTTTTGTATCAATTTGTATCACCAAGCATTTTCATAAGGAAGTTTGTTATTTCTTGAGAACTTTCTTTTTTTCCATGTGCAATCCAAGTTTGGCAGACACCAAAAAGTGCATGAGTTAGATAGATGCTACTATATTCTAATTCAGTGGTATTTAGATTCAGTTGCATAAATCGCTTTTGTAAATCTGTACTGAGCATGATATGAAGTTTATTTCGTAAGAAATTTTGGATTTCTTTAGTCCCATTTTCAGAAAGAAGGGCAGCCAGAAGTGGTTCTGACTCTAGATATTCAAAAACTTCTAAAATAGCGTCTCTTTTGTGATGAGCATGTTTTTGAAAAATATATTCAAATGTATGAAATAGCTTGCTTTGATAGTGCTCAATCATATCATACTTATCCTTATAGTGCGTATAGAAGCTGGAACGGCTAATTCTGGATTTTTCTGCTAACTTGACAGTAGAAATTTGATCAAATGGCTGTTCCATTAGTAATTGTACCATAGCATTTTCAATAGTTCGCTTTGTTTTTAAGCGTTTGTTACTTTCTTGCATATTTCCTCCTTGTAAACAAATTAGACTATATGTCTAAAAATGGATTTTTTATATTGTAATTTAGATTTTTTATTGTATAATCTATTATATCAAAATTTTAGACAATATGTTTAAAAAAGGAGAAACTATGTTTAAAGAATGGAAAGCAATTTTTAAAAAACCAACCTTTATTATTGTCATGATAGGGATTTCTCTTATTCCAGCTCTGTACAATATCATATTTTTGTCATCAATGTGGGATCCATATGGGCAATTGTCTGACTTACCTGTGGCAGTTGTCAATAATGATAAAGAGGCTTCCTATAATGGTAATAGCATGTCTATAGGAAAAGACATGGTGTCCAATTTAAAAGAAAATAAAACCTTGGATTTTCATTTTGTAGATGAAGAAGGTAAGAAGGGTTTAGAAAATGGCGATTACTATATGGTAGTGACTTTACCAAGTGATTTATCTGAAAAAGCAGCTTCTATTTTAATGGATTATCCAGAGCAAATGCAAATCGATTATCAGACTTCAAGTGGTCATAGTTTTATTGCCAGCAAGATGAGCGATTCTGCTATGACACAATTAAAGCAGAGTGTTTCTACCAATGTAACCGAGACCTATACTAAAGCTTTATTCAACAAAATGGTCTATTTAAAGGATGGTATGAGCCAAGCAGATTCTGGAAGTGAAAAACTAACTGATGTAGCGAATCAGTTAGTGGCAGGAAGTCAAACATTAACTACTAACCTACACTCTTTAGCAGCTTCAAGTTTAACATTTTCAAATGGAACGGAGCAGTTTACTAAAGGATTATCCTCTTATGTCTCTGGTGTTGAACAACTTCATCTTGGCTTAGGGAATTTTAATAGTGGTTTAGTTACATATACTGGTGCAGTGAGTCAATTAGATAGCGGATTAGGTCAATTATCTTCTAAAAGTCCTGAATTAGTAGGAGGAATCAATCAGTTATATTCTGGTGTAGAATCCTATACTGGCGGTGTTTCTCAGCTTAATGCTGGTCTTAATCAATTTTCATCTGGTGTTAGTGCCTACACCAATGGAGTGGGAAGTCTTGCAACAGGTGCTAATCAGTTATCTAATCAATCAGCTACACTTCGAATAGGGGTGGAGCAATTAAGTGAAGGGATTCAACAACTTTCTAGCAAGTTAGATGCTTCGTCTGGGAAAAAAGATCAAATTAATCAATTATCTTCTGGTCTGAATCAGTTAAATCAAGCCATTCAAAATATTGATGTTGGAGATACAAAACAATTAGATTCTGTTTTATCAAGTATAGTATCTCTTTCTAATCAAATGTTAGCAAGTGCTCAGTCTGCTAAAGCGACTACATTAGCCAATATTCAATCGACAGCAGCTTATCAATCTTTGACAAGTGAGCAACAAGCTGAAATAAGTGCTTCTGTATCTCAAAATTCGACTGATAGTATTCAATCAGCACAGTCAATTGTAGCTGTAGTTAAAGGTTTACAGGGAAGTTTAGAAAACTTACAAAATCAATCTTCTAATCTTGCGACTTTAAAAAATCAAGCTAATCAAGTATTACCTATTGCTTCTACTTCTTTGACAAGATTGTCAAGTGGATTAACAGAGATACAAGGAGCTGTTACTAGCAAATTAGTTCCTGATAGTCAGTCGATTGCATCAGGTGTAAACGCATATACTACAGGTGTTGATAAAGTTTCTCAGGGAGCAAGTAAACTAAGTGAAAAAAATGCCACCTTGACAGGTAGTTTGGATCAACTAGTTTCAGGCTCAAACACCTTGACACAAAAATCTTCTAGCTTGACAGCAGGAGTTAGTCAATTAGTTGAAAAAACTCCAGAATTAGTATCTGGTATTGAAAAATTATCAACTGGCTCTAACCAATTGAATCAAAAGAGTCAAGAATTGATAGCAGGAGTTGATAAATTGCAGTCAGGATCTAGCCGACTAGCTGACAAATCCAGTCAGTTACTTTCAGGTGCTTCTCAATTAGAAAGTGGAGCTAATAAATTGGCAGATGGAGCTGGGAAATTAGCAGAAGGTGGAACAAAGTTAACTTCTGGATTGGAAGGTTTACAGACAGGAGTTGCTTCTTTAGGACAAGGACTAAGTAATGCTAGTGATCAACTCAAATCAGCATCTACGGAATCTCAAAATGCAGATATTTTGTCAAATCCACTCAATCTTTCCAAAACAGACAATGACCAAGTTCCTGTAAATGGAATTGCAATGGCTCCTTATATGATATCAGTTGCTCTCTTTGTTGCAGCAATATCAACGAATATGATCTTTGCGAAGCTGCCTTCAGGACGTCATCCAGAGAGCCGTTGGGCTTGGTTGAAATCTCGGGCTGAAATAAATGGTATTATAGCTGTTTTGGCAGGAATTTTGGTATATGGAGGAGTTCATCTTATTGGTCTAACGGCTAATCATGAGATGAGAACATTTATTCTCATTATCCTAACAAGTTTAGTATTCATGTCCATGGTGACCGCATTAACAACATGGAATAGCCGTATAGGAGCTTTCTTCTCACTTATTTTGCTTTTATTACAGTTAGCATCAAGTGCCGGTACTTATCCACTTGCCTTGACAAATGATTTCTTTAGAACTATTAGTCCTTGGTTACCAATGAGTTATTCAGTTTCGGGATTACGACAAACAATCTCTATGACAGGAAATATTCATCAGCAAGTCATTTTCCTAGATGCCATACTAGCTCTATTTACTGGTTTAGGTATGCTAGCCTATCAACCTAAGAAAATGGAAGAAGATTAAAAAAATCGACCGATTAATTGGTCGATTTTTTATGCCTTAGATGACTTTCGTCTGTGATTATAGGTTCCAAATAGTAAGAGAGAAGTAAAGGAACAAATTGCTCCAGTAATAAAACCATTGGGAATGAAGGAGAGTGTAATAGTTCCTTTCCCCTTGGGAACCTCAACTTTCATAAATCCAGTTTGAGCTTGTTTAATTTCTATTTTCTTACCATCTTGGTAGGCAGACCAACCTTTGTCATAAGGAATGGTGAAGAAAATGGACGTATCTTGTTTAACATCATATGTAGCAAAGACCTTGTTTTTAGAAGTTGATACTGTGACAGGTTGTTCTTTAATTTTTTGAATTGCCTCGGTGAATGTTTTGGTATCTAAACGGTAGAAGGTAGGAGATTCAAATGATACTTGTGAATTTCCAGGGAAACTAACATTGATATTGAAAGTTTTTTTCTCTTTTGTATAGCCTAGATTAAAGAAGGAGAAGATATTATCAGTTGTAAAAGTTTTCTTTTCTCCATTTACAAGGATGTCAACCTTTTTTTGTTTATCATTAGAAAAGTGAAGGTTTGTGAAAGAAAGATAAACTTGGCTGTTTTCTGGCACTTCAATTTGATACTGGATTGCTGCATCCTCATTTGAAGAACTTGTGACAATAATCAAATCATTAGTATTTTCTGTTTTGTCATAAGGGATTGTAGAAAAATAATCAAAATCGACGTTAGCAAGTTGATTTAAAAACGAGGCTTGATTATCTAAAGTATGTTCATTGAACTTGATATCATTGTAAACAGATTGACTAGCAAAGGCAATCGGAAGAGAGAATTGATTTTCATATAGGGTAAGATTATCTTTTTGATAGATATCTTTAAAACCATACTTATCACTAGGACTGTCTGAGATATTGTACTGGATACCAAATAAACTATCAGCCAAAATACTATTATTTGCATAGCGTAGATTGAGATTAGTCCCAGAGGATTTAAACCCAAGTTTATCCAAAGTAGAGCTTGCTGAACGATTTCGAACAGATGAAAATTGAGATATTCCATTGTAGTTGAATTTCATACTGTCATTTCCTGTTTGAGTCTCTAGTTTTTCAGTACGAGTAAATTGATTTCCAATATATGTTGAGAAAGATTTCATAGCTGGGATATCTCGATTATATGCACTTCGAGAAGCAAATCCCCATTCTTTAGCAATTCCGTCTATTTGAGATGAAGCATTTAAACTTATTTCAACCATTATAAATAAAGAGATTAGAATGGCAAATAGATTTACAGAGATAAACTTTTTGATAACTGCAAGGAGTAAAAGAGAATAGACAACTAAAAATTCAAGAGTCAGTAGAATATTCAAATCTGTTAAAAAAGAATAATGTGATTTTAGATAGATGGTAGCTAAAAATCCTGTTACTATAAGAAAAAGCGAAACTAAAAAATTCCAGATTTTAATTTCTTTCAGACGATTTAAGACTTCCGCTGCTGTGTAAATTAACAAGGTAGAGAAAATCCAAGAATAGCGATGTAAAAACATATTTGGAGTATGCATACCTTGCCAAAATAAGTCAAGAGCTTCTATGTAAAAGCTTGCAATTAGAAATGCAAAGAATATTACATATATGAGTTTCACGTGAAACTTAATAGATTTCAGCGTAAAAAATAAAATGGTCAAAATAAAGGGAAGTAGTCCAACAAAAATCATTGGGATGGCCCCATACTTTGTTGTGTCAAAGGAACCAATGAATTGCTTAGCAAAGAGATCAAGATACCAGCTACTTTCAGTTTGAAACTTTGTAACTTCAGTCAATTTTTCCCCATGTGTCTGTAAATCAAACAGAGTGGGAAGAGTCATAATCAAACTAGCCATACCAGCTAAAAAGGAGATAACTATGAAATCAAGAACAGATGATTTTCGAGTCTTAAAGTCCCACGAAATTTGACAGAGATACCAGAAAATAAGAAACAATACTGTCATATATCCAAAATAATAATTTTGAATAAATAAGATTGACAGACTTGTAAAGTACAATAGGAGTTTCTTTTCAGTTATCAGTAGATGTAAACCAGTTATAATTAAAGGAATCAAGATAAAAACATCTAGCCAGGTTTTTATCTCTAATTGACTGACAGTGAAACTCATCAGAGTATAGGAAGTAGATAAGGCTAGTTTTAAAGTCTGAGGGATAGATTGAAACAATTTATTCAAACTAAAAAAGGTTGACAGACCAATCAATCCAAATTTTAAGAGAGTGGTCAGATAGACAGCATCTGGCATATTCGTTAGATCAAAAAAGTAAACCAGAGGTGAAAGAAAACTACCCAAGTAATAACTAGATAGAGCATAGAAGTTTAGCCCTAGACCACTTGTAAAGGTGTAAAACAGACTACTATTTCCATGTAGGATATTTCTTAGAGCTATATCAAAAATAACGTATTGATGAAAGCCATCTCCTAATAGAGGAGATTTGTCGCTATTCCAGTAGATACCTTGAGATAGATATACTCCTATCATAATTACTACAGGAATGATGAAAGAAACAAAATAGATCCAATATGTTTTAAAAAATAATTTCATGTTACCTCATAAAATGTTAGAAAACTCAGCTGGTTAACCCAACTGAGTTTTGAATTTTTTTAGTCTTTCCAAAGTTCTTTAACTTTTGCTTGTACTTCTGCATTTTCTAGGAATTCATCATAGGTTTCATCGATACGGTCAATGACGCCATTTTTAGACAAGACAATGATATGGTTAGCTAGAGTTTGAATAAACTCGTGGTCATGGCTGGCAAAGATGATTGATTCTTTAAAGTTTTTCAATCCATCATTCAAGCTTGAGATAGATTCCAAGTCCAAGTGATTTGTTGGATCATCAAGTACAAGGACATTTGATTTTAAAAGCATGAGTTTTGAAAGCATGACACGAACTTTTTCTCCCCCTGACAAGACATTTACAGGTTTGTTAACCTCATCTCCAGAGAAGAGCATACGGCCGAGGAAGCCACGTAGGAAAGTATTGTCATCTTCTTCTTTACTTGCGAATTGACGCAACCAGTCAAGGATTGACTCTCCTCCTGCAAAATCTGCCGAGTTATCTTTTGGCAAGTAAGAACGGCTAGTAGTTACTCCCCACTTGACAGTTCCTTCATAGTCAATGTCCCCCATGATTGCACGAATTAATGCAGTCGTTTGGATGTCATTTTGACCAATAAGCGCTGTCTTATCACCTGGACGCAAGATAAAACTGATATTATCTAAAATAGTCTCACCATCAATCTTTACAGTTAGATTTTCTACTGTCAGGAGATCATTACCTATTTCACGCTCCGCTTTAAAGTTAATAAATGGATATTTACGACTAGATGGTACAATCTCTTCTAGTTCAATCTTATCAAGCATTTTCTTACGTGATGTTGCTTGTCTTGATTTAGAAGCATTAGCAGAGAAACGAGCAACGAATTCTTGCAATTGTTTAATTTTTTCTTCTGCTTTAGCATTACGGTCTGCTAGCAATTTAGCAGCGAGTTCAGAAGATTCCTTCCAGAAGTCGTAGTTTCCGACATAGAGTTTGATTTTTCCAAAGTCAAGGTCGGCCATGTGAGTACATACTTTGTTTAAGAAGTGACGGTCGTGGGATACTACGATAACTGTGTTATCAAAGTCAATCAAGAAGTCTTCTAACCATGTAATTGATTGGATGTCTAAACCGTTGGTAGGCTCGTCCAAGAGAAGAACATCTGGTTTACCAAAAAGTGCTTTGGCAAGGAGAACCTTTACTTTCTCACCGTTGGCCAATTCGCTCATGTTTTGGTAGTGTAATTCTTCTGGAATGTTTAGGTTTTGAAGGAGTTGAGAGGCTTCGCTTTCTGCTTCCCAGCCTCCAAGCTCAGCAAACTCTCCTTCGAGTTCGGCAGCACGAACCCCGTCCTCGTCTGAGAAATCTTCCTTCATGTAGATAGCATCTTTCTCTTTCATGATGCTATAAAGTTTTTCATTTCCCATGATAACAACATCAATGGCACGTTCATCTTCATAGTCAAAGTGATTTTGACGAAGAACAGAGAGACGTTCATCTGGACCAAGAGAGATGTGACCAGTAGTAGGTTCGATATCTCCGGCTAAAATTTTTAAAAAGGTTGATTTTCCGGCACCATTAGCACCGATTAATCCGTAAGTATTTCCTTCTGTAAATTTGATATTGACATCATCAAAAAGTTTGCGATCACTAAAACGTAGTGAAACATCAGATACTGTAAGCAATGTTTTTCTCCTATATGTGTAATATATTTATTCTACTAGAAAATACGGAAATATTCAAATTTTTATCTGTCAATTTTGTGTAAATTAATTTTACAGCATACTTTACACAAATCCGTGAATAGTAAGGTTGATTTATTTTGATAAATTGCGGTTATTTCATTAAAAAAATGCTATAATTGAAGGGACTATATCGAAGGAGAACAAAATGACTAAACCCATTATTTTAACAGGAGACCGTCCAACAGGAAAATTGCATATTGGACATTATGTTGGAAGTCTCAAAAATCGAGTATTATTACAGGAAGAGGATAAGTATGATATGTTTGTGTTCTTGGCTGACCAACAAGCCTTGACAGATCATGCCAAAGATCCTCAAACCATTGTAGAGTCTATCGGAAATGTGGCTTTGGATTATCTTGCAGTTGGATTGGATCCAAGTAAATCAACTATCTTTATTCAAAGCCAGATTCCAGAGCTGGCTGAGTTGTCTATGTATTATATGAATCTGGTTTCATTAGCACGTCTGGAGCGTAATCCAACTGTCAAGACAGAAATTGCTCAGAAAGGATTTGGAGAAAGCATTCCGACAGGATTCTTGGTCTATCCAATAGCTCAAGCAGCTGACATCACAGCTTTCAAGGCTAATTATGTTCCTGTTGGGACAGATCAGAAACCAATGATTGAGCAAACTCGTGAAATTGTTCGTTCTTTTAACAATGCATATAACTGTGATGTCTTGGTAGAACCGGAAGGTATTTACCCAGAAAATGAAAGAGCAGGGCGTTTGCCTGGTTTGGATGGGAATGCTAAAATGTCTAAATCACTCAATAACGGTATTTATTTAGCTGATGATGCGGATACTTTACGTAAAAAAGTAATGAGTATGTATACAGATCCAGATCATATTCGAGTGGAAGATCCAGGTAAGATTGAGGGAAATATGGTTTTCCATTATCTAGATGTTTTTGGTCGTCCAGAAGATGCTCAAGAAATTGCTGACATGAAAGAACATTATCAACGAGGTGGTCTTGGTGATGTGAAGACCAAGCGTTATCTACTTGAAATATTAGAACGTGAACTGGGTTCTATTCGTGAGCGCCGTATTGAATTTACTAAGGATATGGGAGAAGTTTATAATATGCTTCAAAAAGGTAGTGAAAGAGCACGTGAAGTTGCAGGTCAGACCTTATCTGAGGTTAAAGGAGCAATGGGACTTCATTACTTTAACTAGGTTTATTTTACAAGAAACTATCATTTCTATCTCAAAGAAAAGATAGTTTTTTATTTACCCCTGTAACATTTGACAAATTTTTATAGAATGGTATGATAGATACAATATAAAAAGAGTCAAGCTCAAAAAGAAAGAAAAGAGGAAACTTCGAATGTCTAATTGGGACACTAAATTTTTGAAAAAAGGTTTTACCTTTGATGATGTATTGCTTATTCCAGCTGAAAGTCATGTGTTGCCTAACGATGCAGATTTAACAACTAAATTGGCAGATAATTTGACTTTAAATATCCCAATTATTACCGCTGCCATGGACACAGTTACAGAGAGTCAAATGGCCATTGCTATTGCTCGTGCAGGCGGTCTCGGAGTTATCCATAAAAACATGTCAATTGCTCAACAAGCAGACGAGGTTCGTAAGGTAAAACGTTCTGAAAATGGAGTTATTATTGATCCGTTCTTCTTGACGCCTGAACATACAATTGCTGAAGCAGATGAGCTTATGGGTCGTTACCGCATCAGTGGTGTTCCAGTTGTTGAAACACTTGAAAATCGTAAATTGGTTGGTATTTTGACAAACCGAGATCTTCGTTTTATTTCAGATTATAATCAACCAATTTCAAACCATATGACTAGTGAAAATCTTGTTACTGCTCCTGTGGGTACGGATCTTGCAACGGCTGAGAGTATTCTTCAAGAGCATCGTATTGAAAAACTTCCGTTGGTCGATGAAGAAGGCAGTCTTTCTGGTTTGATCACTATCAAAGATATTGAAAAAGTTATTGAGTTTCCAAATGCGGCTAAAGATGAGTTTGGTCGTCTTCTAGTTGCAGGTGCAGTAGGTGTTACTTCAGATACATTTGAACGTGCAGAGGCTCTTTTTGAGGCAGGAGCGGATGCGATTGTTATTGATACTGCACATGGTCATTCTGCAGGTGTCTTGCGTAAAATTGCTGAGATTCGTGCTCATTTTCCAGATCGTACTTTAATTGCTGGAAATATTGCTACTGCTGAAGGTGCACGTGCTCTTTATGAAGCAGGTGTAGACGTTGTCAAGGTTGGGATTGGTCCAGGTTCTATCTGTACTACTCGTGTGATTGCAGGTGTTGGTGTTCCGCAAGTAACAGCTATCTACGATGCTGCAGCTGTTGCGCGTGAATATGGTAAGACTATCATTGCTGACGGTGGAATCAAGTATTCTGGAGATATTGTAAAAGCACTTGCGGCTGGTGGAAATGCTGTTATGCTTGGATCAATGTTTGCTGGAACTGATGAAGCACCAGGTGAAACTGAAATCTTCCAAGGACGTAAGTTCAAGACTTACCGTGGTATGGGATCAATTGCTGCTATGAAGAAAGGTTCAAGCGATCGTTACTTCCAAGGTTCTGTTAATGAAGCAAACAAACTTGTTCCAGAAGGAATTGAAGGTCGTGTTGCTTATAAAGGTGCGGCAGCTGATATTGTCTTCCAAATGATTGGTGGTATTCGCTCTGGTATGGGTTACTGTGGTGCAGCTAACCTTAAAGAACTACACGATAATGCTCAATTTATTGAAATGTCTGGTGCTGGTTTGAAAGAAAGCCACCCTCACGATGTACAAATTACGAATGAGGCACCAAATTATTCTATGTAAAAGAAATGAAAAGAACTCCTGCGAAAACAGGAGTTCTTTTACAATGCTGTTAAGTTTTATTTACAACAACTTTACCATCTTGAATAGTGAAAATACTTAGATTTTCTGGCAGATTTTGAAGATGGTCTAAGCTTGTTGTTGTGATAAAGGTTTGGATTGAATGAGAAATCGTTTCTAATAATTTTAGTTGTCTAGTGTTGTCAAGTTCACTCATCACATCGTCAAGCAATAATATCGGAGATTCTGTAGTAATACTTTCCATTAATTCGATTTCTGCTAATTTTATAGAAAGGACGAGACTACGATGTTGCCCTTGACTTCCGAAACTAGCATCCATCCCATTTATATAAAAAGAAATGTCATCTCGATGAGGACCGACACCAGTATTCTTTTTAAATAAATCTCTGGATCTACTTTTTTCTAAAGCAATTTTGAAAGATTCTGATAAGTCTTCTTTGTCAGTTATCTTTACAGAAGATTGATAGGATAGTGACAGTTCTTCAATCTGATTAGAAAGTTCAAAATGTTTCTTACGACCAAAATGCTCTAGTTTTTTTATGAAATCTAAGCGGTGATTCATTACACGACATCCATAATCAACTAGCTGATCATCTAAGACTGAAAGGAAGGTTTCATCTATTTTTTGAGCTGATTTTAGGTAAGTGTTTCTTTGTTTTAGGATGTGGTTATAATTGGTTAAATCTGATAAATAGATTGGCTTAATTTGCCCAAGCTCCATATCAATGAATTTTCGTCGAACTGAAGGTGCCCCTTTAATTAGTTGTAAATCTTCAGGAGCAAATAAGACAACATTCATGTGTCCTACATAGTCTGAAAGTCGTGCCTGTTTTAAGTGATTAACTTTTGTAACACGTCCTTTTTGTGTTAGTTCAATTTCGAGAGGAATAGATCCCGTTTTTTTCTGAACGAGACCTGAAAGATGAAGTTGTTCCTCATCAAAATGAATGAGATTTTTATCTGTTCGAGTTCGATGGCTACGTGTTAAGGCTAAAAAATAGATAGCCTCTAACATATTTGTTTTACCTTGTGCATTACGTCCTAAAAAGACATTTAATTTAGGATTAAAGTCTATTTTCGTCTCTTTGTAGTTACGAAAAGTTTTGAGAGATAGGTGTTGTAGCCACATGATTATCTACCAGGGAATCGTGGAGCTTGTTTGCTTTTTGGTGATGAAGCAGGTTTCGATTTGTCTTTTTTAACTCCCTTATTCATCTTTTTGACAAGTTTAGCGATCCGTTCTTTTTCAACTTTATCAGCTTGGTATTCATCTTGTTCTTCAGAAGTAGGTTGTGTCAACAAGATGTCAATGTTCATGTCAGGGATGTCAACTTTATCGCCAATACGAAGTTTTTTTCCACGACGACTCTCTAATTCCCTATTAAAGTAAACAGAATGTTCAGAGAGAAATGATTTAATAGCTCCTCCGCTATGTGTAATTCCAAGTTCTTTGAGTAGTGCTTGGAGGGTAATAAATTCTTCAAATAATTTGTATTCCATAATTCACCTCAATCTTTGGTATTATACCATATTTTCCTAAAAATAGTGAGAGAGACAGCTAGAAATGTAAGCGATTTTTATTTCAAAAGTGTTACAGGGAACAAGAAAATTTCAGGTTTTCGTGATATAATAGAAGTCTGTATATAAGGAGGTAAATCATGGAGTTAGTGCATGGAATTTCAACACATTTTATCCAATCAAAAAAGTTTAAAACAAACAAAATTACCGTGCGTTTTACCGCTCCATTATCCCTTGATACGATTGCAGGTCACATGTTGAGTGCAAGTATGCTAGAGACTGCTAATCAGATGTACCCCACTTCTCAAGATTTGAGGAGACACTTGGCCAGTCTATACGGTACAGATATGTCAACCAATTGTTTCAGAAGAGGGCAAAGCCACATTATAGAATTGACATTTACCTATGTTCGTGATGAGTTTTTAAGTAGGAAAAACGTGCTAACTTCTCAGATTTTGGAACTTGTAAAAGAAACTCTTTTTTCACCCGTAGTAGTTGATAATGGGTTTGATCCGGCCTTATTTGAAATTGAGAAAAAACAATTGCTAGCAAGTTTAGCAGCTGATATGGATGATTCTTTTTATTTTGCACATAAAGAATTGGATAAATTGTTTTTTCATGATGAACGTCTTCAATTGGAATATAGTGATTTACGAAATCGTATTTTAGCTGAAACTCCACAAAGTTCTTATTCTTGTTTCCAAGAATTTTTGGCCAATGATCGAATAGATTTCTTTTTCCTAGGTGATTTTAATGAGGTTGAAATTCAAAATGTATTAGAATCATTTGGCTTTAAAGCTCGAAAAGGAGATATGAAGGTTCAGTATTGTCAACCTTATTCCAATATCCTTCAGGAAGGTATGGTTCGGAAAAATGTGGGACAGTCTATTTTAGAGTTGGGATATTATTGCTCTGCTGAATATGGCGATGAGCAACATTTACCCATGATTGTAATGAATGGTTTACTTGGTGGATTTGCTCATTCTAAGCTCTTTACAAATGTCCGTGAAAATGCTGGATTAGCTTATACCATTTCAAGTCAGCTTGATTTATTTAGTGGATTCTTGAGAATGTATGCTGGTATCAATCGAGAAAATAGGAATCAGGCTCGAAAAATGATGAATAATCAATTACTTGATTTAAAAAAAGGTTATTTTACAGAGCTTGAGCTAGAGCAGACCAAGGAAATGATTCGTCGGTCTTTGTTGCTTTCTCAAGATAATCAAGGTTCATTGATTGAACGTGCTTATCAAAATGCCTTACTTGGAAAATCTTCAGCAGACTTTAAAGGTTGGATTGCAAAACTCGAGCAAGTTGACAAAGATGCTATTTGTAGAGCAGCTAATAATGTGAAACTACAGGCGATTTACTTTATGGAAGGAATAGAATGACAAAGGTTGTTTTTGAAGAAAAATACTATCCAGCTGTAAAAGAAATGATTTATCGAACTCGTTTGTCAAATGGATTAACAGTTGTTCTTTTGCCTAAAAAGGAATTTAAAGAGGTTTACGGGAGTGTCACTGTACAGTTTGGTTCGGTAGATACGCTTGTCACAGAAGTTGACGGAGATGTAAAAGAATATCCTGCGGGAATTGCTCATTTTCTTGAACATAAATTATTTGAGAGAGAAGATTCTAGCGATTTGATGTCTGCTTTTACGAGTCTAGGTGCAGATAGTAATGCCTTTACAAGCTTTACAAAAACAAGCTATCTTTTTTCAGCAACGGATCATTTTTTAGAAAATTTAGATTTACTTGATGAATTGGTAACATCAGCACATTTTACTGAAGATTCCATTTTAAGAGAGCAGGATATTATTCAGCAAGAACGAGAAATGTATCAAGATGATCCAGATTCGTGTTTATTCTTTTCAACCTTAGCGAATTTGTATCCAGGTACACCTTTAGCGACGGATATAGTTGGAAGTGAGGAGTCCATTTCCCAAATAAATCTAACTAATTTGCAAGAAAATTTTGCAAGATTTTACAAACCTGTAAACATGTCTCTGTTTTTAGTTGGTGATTTTGATGTAGAGAAAGTACAGGACTATTTTGAAAGAAAAAAACTGAAAGATTTAGATGTTCAGGAACTAGCAAGAGAAAAGTTTCTTTTACAGGCTGTAAAGCAAACAGACAGTATGAGAATGGAAGTATCTTCTCCCAAACTAGCGATTGGAGTTAGAGGTAAGCGAGAAGTTGCTGAGGCGGATTGCTATCGACATCATATTTTATTAAAATTATTGTTTGCAATGATGTTTGGTTGGACTTCGGATCGTTTTCAAAAATGTTATGAATCAGGTAAAATAGATGCTTCCTTATCTCTTGAAATTGAAGTAACAAGTCGTTTTCATTTTGTTATGTTGACAATGGATACGAAAGAGCCAGTTGCTTTATCCCATCAATTTAGGAAGGCCATTCGTAATTTTACAAAGGATTTAGATATTACAGAGGATCATTTAGATATTATCAAAAGAGAGATGTTTGGAGAATTTTTCAGTAGCATGAACTCTCTTGAATTGCTTGCAACGCAATATGATGCTTTTGAACATGGTGAGACAATTTTTGATTTGCCGAAAATTTTACAGGAAATTACTTTAGAGGATGTCCTTGAAGCAGGGCATCACTTAATAGATGAAGGGGATATAGTTGATTTCACAATATTCCCATCGTAGTAACCTATCATAATAGACACTAGAAAGAAGGGATGACAAGTATGAGAAAAAAAACAATTGGTGAGGTTTTACGATTAGCTAGAATCAATCAGGGATTGAGTTTAGATGAATTGCAGAAAAAGACAGAAATCCAGTTAGATATGTTGGAAGCAATGGAAGCAGACGATTTCGATCAACTTCCAAGTCCTTTTTACACGCGTTCTTTCTTGAGAAAATATGCATGGGCTGTTGAGTTAGATGACCAAATTGTCTTGGATGCTTATGATTCTGGGAGTATGATTACTTATGAGGAAGTAGATGTTGATGAAGACGAGTTGACAGGGCGCAGACGTTCAAGTAAGAAAAATAAGAAAAAACCATCCTTTTTACCTTTATTTTATTTTATCCTTTTTGCCTTATCTATTTTAATTTTTGTGACCTATTATGTTTGGAACTATATTCAAACTCAACCAGAGGGGCCTTCTCTTTCTAATTACAGTGTGGTTCAATCAACAAGTTCAATAAGTTCAACTAGCTCTGTTCCCCACTCCTCAAGTAGTAGTTCATCTAGCAGTTCTTCTAGTATAGAATCAGCTATAAGTGTATCAGGTGAAGGAAATCATGTAGAAATCGCTTATAAGACAAGTAAGGAAACAGTTAAATTGCAATTGGCAGTTTCAGATGTTACAAGTTGGGTCAGCGTTTCAGAAAGCGAACTTGAGGGCGGTGTAACCTTATCGCCAGAGAAGAAAAGTGCAGAAGCAACAGTTGCAACTAAAAGTCCTGTAACAATTACCTTAGGTGTTGTAAAAGGTGTTGCTTTGACAGTAGATAATCAGACTGTTGATTTATCGAAATTAACAGCTCAGACTGGACAAATCACTGTAACCTTTACTAAAAATTAAGGAAAAACGAATGAAAAAAGAACAAATTCCCAATCTTTTAACAATAGGTCGAATTCTCTTTATACCTATTTTTATCTTTATTTTAACGATAGGAAATTCGATAGAGAGTCATATAGTGGCAGCTATTATCTTTGCTATTGCTAGTATTACAGATTATTTAGATGGATATTTAGCTCGTAAATGGAATGTGGTCAGTAATTTTGGTAAATTTGCAGATCCTATGGCGGATAAGTTACTAGTTATGTCGGCTTTTATTATGCTGATTGAGTTAGGTATGGCTCCAGCTTGGATTGTTGCAGTGATCATCTGTCGTGAGTTGGCTGTGACAGGTTTAAGGCTTTTATTGGTTGAAACTGGTGGAACAGTTTTAGCAGCAGCAATGCCTGGAAAAATTAAAACTTTTAGTCAGATGTTTGCCATTATTTTCTTGCTATTACATTGGACTTTGCTTGGTCAAGTTCTACTTTATGTGGCCTTGTTTTTCACTATCTACTCTGGCTATGATTATTTCAAGGGTAGTGCCTATGTATTTAAAGGGACATTTGGTTCGAAATGAAATCAATAATTGATGTAAAAAATCTTTCTTTTCGTTATAAGGAAAGTCAAGAATACTATGATGTGAAGGATATTACGTTTCACGTGAAACGTGGAGAATGGCTTTCGATTGTAGGGCATAATGGTAGTGGTAAATCAACGACGGTTCGATTAATTGATGGCTTACTGGAAGCAGAATCTGGAGAGATTGTAATAGATGGTCAACGGTTGACTGAGGAAAATGTTTGGAAAATACGTCGTCAAATCGGTATGGTTTTTCAAAATCCAGACAATCAATTTGTTGGAGCGACTGTTGAAGATGATGTAGCCTTTGGTTTGGAAAATCAGGGTCTTTCTCGTCAAGAAATGAAAAAGAGAGTGGAGGAAGCTCTAGATTTGGTTGGCATGTTGGACTTTAAAAAGAGAGAGCCGGCGCGTCTATCAGGTGGCCAAAAACAACGTGTGGCCATTGCAGGTGTTGTAGCCCTAAGACCAGCTATTTTAATCTTAGATGAAGCAACGAGTATGTTGGACCCTGAGGGGCGTAGAGAACTGATTGAGACAGTACAGGGAATTCGGAAAGACTATGATATGACGGTCATTTCTATTACCCATGATTTGGAAGAAGTTGCCATGAGTGACCGCGTATTGGTCATGAAAAAAGGGGAAATTGAATCAACTAGTAGCCCAAGAGAACTTTTCTCTCGAAATGATTTAGATCAAATTGGATTAGACGATCCTTTTGCCAATCAAGTAAAATATTCTTTGAGCCAGAATGGCTATGATTTACCTGAAAATTATTTGACAGAAAGTGAGCTAGAGGATAAATTATGGGAATTGCTCTAGAAAATGTGAGTTTTACATATCAAGAAGGGACTCCCTTAGCTTCAACAGCTTTGTCGGATGTTTCTTTGACGATTGAAGATGGTTCTTATACGGCTTTAATTGGGCACACAGGTAGTGGTAAATCAACTATTTTACAACTCTTAAATGGTTTATTGGTGCCAAGTCAAGGGAGTGTGAGGGTTTTTGATACCTTAATCACCTCGACTTCTAAAAATAAAGATATTCGTCAAATTAGAAAACAGGTTGGCTTGGTATTTCAGTTTGCTGAAAATCAGATTTTTGAAGAAACGGTTTTGAAAGACGTTGCTTTTGGACCGCAAAATTTTGGAGTTTCTGAGGAAGATGCGGAGCAGATTGCGCGTGAGAAACTGGCTTTGGTTGGAATTGATGAATCACTTTTTAATCGTAGTCCGTTTGAGTTGTCTGGTGGACAAATGAGACGTGTCGCCATTGCAGGCATACTTGCCATGGAACCAGCTATATTAGTCTTAGATGAGCCAACAGCTGGTCTAGATCCTCTAGGGAGAAAAGAGTTGATGACCCTGTTCAGAAAACTCCACCAATCAGGGATGACCATCGTCTTGGTAACACATTTGATGGATGATGTTGCTGAACATGCGAATCAAGTCTATGTGATGGAAAAGGGACGTCTAGTTAAGGGTGGTAAGCCAAGTGATGTCTTTCAAGATGTTGTCTTTATGGAAGAAGTGCAGTTGGGAGTACCTAAAATTACGGCCTTTTGTAAACGATTGGCTGATAGAGGCGTGTCATTTAAACGATTACCGATTAAGATAGAGGAGTTCAAGGAGTCGCTAAATGGATAGTATGATTTTAGGGCGTTATATCCCAGGGGATTCGATTGTTCACCGATTGGATCCACGTAGCAAATTGCTTGCTATGATGCTACTGATTTTGATTGTGTTTTGGGCTAATAACCCCTTGACGAATCTGATTCTTTTTATAGCGACAGGGATATTTATTGCCTTGTCAGGAGTATCTCTTTCATTTTTTATTCAGGGCTTGAAGTCTATGTTTTTCTTGATTGCCTTCACAACTATTTTTCAACTATTTTTCATTTCTAATGGGAATGTTTTATTTGAGTTTTCGTTTGTGAGAATCACGGATTATTCTTTGCAACAAGCTGGAATTATTTTTTGTCGTTTTGTATTGATTATTTTCTTTTCAACTTTGTTAACCTTAACGACCATGCCCTTAAGTTTAGCATCAGCTGTCGAAGCTTTGTTAGCGCCTTTAAAGCGTGTGAAAGTTCCAGTTCATGAAATTGGATTGATGCTGTCCATGAGTCTACGTTTTGTCCCAACATTAATGGATGATACGACGCGGATTATGAATGCGCAGAAAGCGCGTGGAGTGGATTTTGGTGAAGGAAGCATTGTTCAAAAAGTAAAGGCGATGATTCCCATTTTGATTCCTCTTTTTGCAACAAGTTTAAAACGTGCGGATTCCTTGGCTATCGCTATGGAAGCGCGTGGTTATCAGGGTGGAAAAGGCAGAAGTCAATACCGACAATTGAAATGGACTCTAAAGGATACGCTGACCATTCTTGTTATTATCGTACTTGGTTGTTGCTTATTTTTCTTAAAATCTTAGTAGCTTTCAGGAATTGATAAAAAAGTTACTGTAACAGTTCTTGATATAAAGGTAGGGATATGAACCGTTTTAAAAAATCAAAATATGTCATTATTGTTTTTGTCACTGTTCTGCTTGTCTCAGCTCTCTTAGCGACGACTTATTCAAGTACAATTGTGACAAAATTAGGAGATGGAATCTCATTGGTTGATAGGGTTGTGCAAAAACCTTTTCGGTGGTTTGATTCTGTCAAATCAGATTTGGCTCATTTGACACGAGCATATAATGAAAATGAAAGTTTGAAGAAACAGCTTTACCAGTTAGAAGTCAAATCAAATGAGGCGGAAAGTTTAAAGACGGAAAATGAACAACTGCGTCAATTGCTTGATATGAAGTCTAAATTGCAAGCCACAAAGACTTTGGCAGCAGATGTTATTATGCGTTCTCCGGTATCTTGGAAGCAGGAGTTGACCTTGGATGCAGGTAGATCAAAAGGTGCTTCTGAGAATATGTTAGTAATTGCAAACGGTGGTTTGATTGGGAGTGTTTCAAAAGTGGAGGACAACTCTACTATGGTCAACCTTCTGACAAATACGGAAAATGCTGATAAGATTTCTGTTAAAATTCAACACGGCACTACCACAATTTATGGTATTATTGTTGGCTACGACAAGGAAAATGAAGTTCTTAAAATTAGCCAATTAAATAGTAATAGCGATATTAGTTCAGGCGATAAGGTGACAACGGGTGGATTAGGAAACTTTAATGTTGCGGATATTCCTGTTGGTGAAGTGGTTGCCACAACGCATAGTACAGACTATTTGACACGAGAAGTAACTGTTAAATTGAGTGCAGATACTCATAATGTGGATGTGATAGAATTAGTGGGGAATTCATAATGAGACAGTTGAAGCAGGTTGGAGTATTTTTATTGCTTCCTTTCTTTGTTCTAATTGACGCCCATATTAGCCAGCTTCTGGGCTCATTTTTCCCCCATGTACATTTGGCTAGTCATTTTCTGTTTCTATTTCTCTTATTTGAGACGATAGAAGTATCAGAGTATCTCTATCTAGTCTATTGTTTTGTTATAGGCTTGGTTTATGATGTTTACTTTTTCCATCTAATAGGGATTGCAACTCTCTTATTTATCTTATTGGGAGCCTTCCTTCATAAATTGAATAGTGTTATTTTGTTGAATCGTTGGACAAGAATGCTAGCTATGATTGTGCTGACATTCCTGTTTGAAATGGGTAGTTATCTTTTGGCTTTTATGGTAGGGTTGACAGTAGATAGCATGTCGATTTTTATAGTCTATAGCTTGGTACCGACGATGATTTTAAATTTTTTATGGATTACTGTTTTTCAATTTATTTTTGAAAAATATTATCTATAAGAACGACATATAAATGTAACAAAGGCGTAATGTTTATTGGAATTTTTTTTGGTATACTAGTATTGTCTTAAACAGAAGGAGTATTTATTAGCCATGAAGAAAAAAATCTTAGCCTCGCTTTTATTAAGTACAGTAATGGTTTCCCAGGCAGCAGTATTGACGACTGCCCATGCAGAAACGACTGATGACAAAATTGCTGCTCAAGATAATAAAATTAGTAATTTAACAGCACAACAAGAAGAAGCACAAAAACAAGTTGATCAAATTCAGGAGCAAGTATCTGCGATTCAAGCAGAGCAATCTAACTTGCAATCTGAAAATGATAGATTACAAGCAGAATCTAAGAAACTCGAGGGTGAGATTACAGAACTTTCCAAAAACATTGTTTCTCGTAACCAATCTTTGGAAAAACAAGCTCGTAGTGCTCAAACAAATGGAGCTGCAACTAGCTATATCAATACCATTGTAAACTCAAAATCAATTACAGAAGCTATTTCACGTGTTACTGCAATGAGTGAAATCGTATCTGCGAACAACAAAATGTTAGAACAACAAAAGGCAGATAAAAAAGCTATTTCTGAAAAACAAGTAGCAAATAATGATGCTATCAATACTATAATTGCTAATCAACAAAAATTAGCTGATGATGCTCAAGCATTGACTACGAAACAGGCAGAACTAAAGGCTGCTGAATTGAGTCTTGCTGCTGAGAAAGCGACAGCTGAAGGGGAAAAAGCAAGTCTATTAGAGCAAAAAGCAGCAGCTGAGGCAGAGGCTCGTGCAGCTGCGGCAGCAGAAGCAGCTTATAAGGCAAAACAAGTAAGTCAACAACAAACAGTTGTTGCTTCTGGAAATACGACTTTTGCAGCACAGGTTCAAGCTGTAGCTTCTTCGGAATCAACAACATATACTCCTGTGGCAGTCAAACAACGCCCAACATACAGTACAAATGCTTCAACTTATCCAATTGGTGAATGTACATGGGGAGTTAAAACATTAGCACCTTGGGCTGGAGACTATTGGGGTAATGGAGCACAGTGGGCCACAAGTGCAGCAGCAGCAGGTTTCCGTACAGGTTCAACACCTCAAGTTGGAGCAATTGCATGTTGGAACGATGGTGGATATGGTCACGTAGCGGTTGTTACAGCTGTTGAATCAACAACACGTATCCAAGTATCAGAATCAAATTATGCTGGGAATCGTACAATTGGAAATCACCGTGGATGGTTCAATCCAACAACGACTTCTGAAGGTTTTGTAACATATATTTATGCAGACTAATTATAGAGGGACTCGAATAGAGCCCTCTTTTCAGATTTTACCAGAGACAATAACTATTAAAAATCCCATCAAAATAGCTTGAAAATATCGAAAAAGTATGGTAGAATAAAAATTGTCGTATGAACGATAATACTCATTCTTGATGAATTGTGAAGCAGTTGCCCTTGGGTCGTTTTGCGAGTTGAAGTCAAGAAGAGGAAAAAACAAAAAGGAGAAATACTCATGGCAGTAATTTCAATGAAACAACTTCTTGAGGCTGGTGTACACTTTGGTCACCAAACTCGTCGCTGGAACCCTAAGATGGCTAAGTACATCTTTACTGAACGTAACGGAATCCACGTTATCGACTTGCAACAAACTGTAAAATATGCTGACCAAGCATACGACTTCATGCGTGATGCAGCAGCTAACGATGCAGTTGTATTGTTCGTTGGTACTAAGAAACAAGCAGCTGATGCAGTTGCTGAAGAAGCAGTACGTTCAGGTCAATACTTCATCAACCACCGTTGGTTGGGTGGAACTCTTACAAACTGGGGAACAATCCAAAAACGTATCGCTCGTTTGAAAGAAATCAAACGTATGGAAGAAGATGGAACTTTCGAAGTTCTTCCTAAGAAAGAAGTTGCACTTCTTAACAAACAACGTGCGCGTCTTGAAAAATTCTTGGGTGGTATCGAAGATATGCCTCGTATCCCAGATGTGATGTACGTAGTTGACCCACATAAAGAGCAAATCGCTGTTAAAGAAGCTAAAAAATTGGGAATCCCAGTTGTAGCGATGGTTGACACAAATACTGATCCAGATGATATTGATGTAATCATCCCAGCTAACGATGACGCTATCCGTGCTGTTAAATTGATCACAGCTAAATTGGCTGACGCTATCATCGAAGGACGTCAAGGTGAGGATGCAGTAGCAGTTGAAGCAGAATTTGCAGCTTCAGAAACTCAAGCAGATTCAATTGAAGAAATCGTTGAAGTTGTAGAAGGCGACAACGCTTAATTTATATAAATAGTAATTACCTAGGAGGGCGGGGCTTAGCCCGGCTCTCCTATTTTTAAAAAATATAGGAGAATCAAAATGGCAGAAATTACAGCTAAACTTGTAAAAGAGTTGCGTGAAAAATCTGGTGCCGGTGTTATGGACGCTAAAAAAGCGCTTGTAGAAACAGACGGTGACATCGAAAAAGCGATTGAATTGCTTCGTGAAAAAGGTATGGCTAAGGCAGCTAAGAAAGCTGACCGTGTTGCTGCAGAAGGTTTGACTGGTGTTTATGTTGACGGTAACATTGCAGCAGTTGTTGAAGTAAATGCTGAAACTGACTTCGTTGCGAAAAACGCTCAATTTGTTGAGTTAGTAAACGCAACAGCTAAAGCAATCGTTGAAGGAAAACCAGCTAACAACGAAGAAGCTCTTGCTTTGACAATGCCTTCAGGTGAAACTCTTGAAGCTGCATACGTATCTGCAACAGCAACTATCGGAGAAAAAATCTCATTCCGTCGCTTTGCATTGATTGAAAAAACAGACGCACAACACTTTGGAGCTTACCAACATAACGGTGGACGTATCGGTGTTATCTCTGTAATCGAAGGTGGAGACGAAGCACTTGCTAAACAAATTTCAATGCACATCGCAGCGATGAAACCAACAGTTCTTTCATACAAAGAATTGGATGAGCAATTTGTTAAAGATGAGTTGGCACAATTGAACCACGTTATCGACCAAGATAACGAAAGTCGTGCAATGGTTAACAAACCAGCTCTTCCACACTTGAAGTATGGATCAAAAGCACAATTGACTGATGAAGTGATTGCTCAAGCTGAAGCTGACATCAAAGCTGAGTTGGCTGCAGAAGGCAAACCAGAAAAAATCTGGGACAAAATTATCCCAGGTAAAATGGATCGCTTCATGCTTGACAACACTAAAGTTGACCAAGCTTATACACTTCTTGCACAAGTTTACATCATGGATGACAGCAAGACAGTTGAAGCATACCTTGAATCAGTTAACGCTTCAGTAGTTGAGTTCGCTCGCTTTGAAGTTGGTGAAGGTATTGAGAAAGCTGCAAACGACTTTGAAGCTGAAGTTGCAGCTACAATGGCAGCAGCCTTGAATAACTAATTATAGAAAGGAAGTAAATTTGCTTCCTTTTTTCTATGCAGTCGATCCTTATAGGGAGAGCTTCCTATTTTCAAGGTAAAAATAAAAAGCCCTATAATAAGGGCCAATTGTATTTAGGAGACTAAACTTCAAATTCATAGAGTGCTGTAGAGAGATAACGTTCACCGTTATCTGGTGCTAGAGCAAGGATTTTTTTACCTGTACCTAATTTTTTGGCAATCTCGATGGCTCCGTAGATAGCTGCAGCTGAGGAAATCCCTACAAGGAAGCCTTCTTTTCCACCAATTTCACGTCCGAGTGCAAGAGCATCATCTGATGTTACACGAACGATACCATCATAGGCTTTAGTATCAAGTGTATCAGGAATAAATCCAGCTGAGATACCTTGAATTTTGTGAGAACCAGGTTTTTCACCAGATAGAATAGCAGATTCATCAGCTTCCACTGCATAAACTTGAATGTTTGAATTTGCTGATTTGAGTGCATGAGAAACACCAGAAATCGTTCCACCGGTACCCACTCCAGCAACAAAGGCATCTAGTCCATCTTTACCGAAAGCAGCTAGTATTTCAGCTCCTGTTGTTCTTTCGTGTACTTCTGGATTAGCTGGATTGTCAAATTGAAGAGGAAGGAAGCCATCACGTTCAGCAGCGATTTCTTGAGCCTTAGCAATAGCACCCTTCATTCCTTCGCTACCAGGCGTAAGGACGAGTTCAGCACCATAGGCTTGGATAATCTTACGGCGTTCTACACTCATAGTTTCAGGCATAACGATGACAACTTTATACCCTTTAGCAGCCCCTACCCATGAAAGTCCAATACCAGTGTTTCCACTTGTTGCTTCAACAATAGTAGAACCAGGTTTCAGAATACCATCTTGTTCAGCTTTTTCAATCATGCTAAGGGCAATACGGTCTTTTACAGATGAACCAGGATTAAATGCTTCAAGTTTTACATAGACATCTGCAGCACCTTCTGGCACAATGTTGTTGAGTCTAACAATCGGTGTTTGACCGACTAGTTCAGTAATGTTGTTATAAATAGACATATGAATACCTCTTTGTATAAGATATTTCTAGTATAACGCTATCTATACCATTTGTAAAATATAGAAATCCTATCGAAGTGATAGGATTTTTTTATATCACAGGTCTAAGCCATTAATTTTTAAGCGATTGTGTTCAGCTAATTCTAGTAAATAGGTGTAAAGGAAAACGATATCAGGTTTCGTTTGAATTGCTTCATTTTCTAGTATATTTTGGTACGCATCTTTTTATTTTGCTAATTAAAGTAGCGGTGGAAATATCAGTGAAACACTGTATTATCTATTGTTTACACTAGGTTTACAGGAACCTCAACTTCGCGTAAACCTTGATCAGTTAAAGTGACTTTTCCATTAAAAAATTCTACCAGTGCATCTTTAATAGTTTCTTTTTCTTCTTTATCAACATAAATCATCGTATCGACTTGATCTGTAAAGTTTGTATCCAGCTCCATGAGATTATGTTCTTTAAGAAAGTTACTGTACTCTTGGTACTGAGCATAAGACATTTGAATAGCAATGCCCGCCTGTTCCTTTATTTCAATGATGCCAATTTCTTTGACAGCTAAGGCGACACTGCCGGCGTAAGCACGAATTAGTCCTCCAGCGCCTAGTTTAATACCACCAAAGTAGCGTGTCACAACCACACAGACATTGGTGAGATTGTGATTTTCTAGTACCCCAAGCATGGGAACACCAGCAGTACCACTAGGCTCACCATCATCACTTGTACGTTTAATTTCACTACGTTCTCCAATAATAAAGGCAGAGCAGTTATGTGTCGCTTTGTAGTGTTCTTTTTTGATGGCAGTAATGAAGTCACGAGCCTCTTCTTCGCTATAAACACGCTTGGCATGGCAGATAAAGCGAGATTTTTTGATTTCTTCTTGGACTTGACCGTCCTCTTTAATTGTTCTAAATTCCATGATTTAATTGTACTAAAAAATCATCTAAAGTGCTAGTTTTTACGAATAAAGAAGTATGAAAGTAAATCCAAATTATCTCGGTCGTTTATTTACTGAGAATGAATTAACAGAAGAAGAACGTCAGTTGGCGGAGAAACTTCCAGCAATGAGAAAGGAGAAGGGGAAACTTTTCTGTCAACGTTGTAATAGTACTGTTCTAGAAGAATGGTATTTGCCCATCGGTGCTTACTATTGTCGAGAGTGCTTGCTGATGAAGCGAGTCAGAAGTGATCAAACTTTATACTATTTTCCGCAGGAGGATTTTCCGAAGCAAGATGTTCTCAAATGGCGCGGCCAATTAACTCCTTTTCAAGAGAAGGTGTCAGAGGGACTACTTCAAGCAGTAGACAAGCAAAAGCCAACCTTAGTTCATGCGGTAACAGGAGCTGGAAAGACAGAAATGATTTATCAAGTAGTGGTTAAAGTGATTAATGGAGGTGGTGCAGTGTGTTTGGCTAGTCCTCGCATAGATGTTTGTTTGGAGCTGTATAAGCGCCTGCAAGATGATTTTGCTTGCGAGATATCTTTACTACACGGAGAATCAGAGCCGTATTTTCGAACACCACTAGTTGTTGCGACGACCCATCAGTTATTGAAGTTTTATCAAGCTTTTGATTTGCTGATAGTGGATGAAGTAGATGCCTTTCCTTATGTTGACAATCCCACGCTTTACCATGCTGTCAAGAATAGTGTAAAGGAGAATGGATTGAGAATCTTTTTAACAGCGACTTCGACAGATGAGTTAGATAGGAAAGTCCGTTTAGGAGAACTAAAAAGATTGAGCTTACCGAGACGGTTTCATGGAAATCCGTTGATTATTCCAAAACCAATTTGGTTATCGGATTTTAATCGCTACTTAGATAAGAAGTGTTTGTCGCCAAAGTTAAAGTCCTATATTGATAAGCAGAGAAAGACAGGTTATCCGTTACTTATTTTTGCTTCAGAAATTAAGAAAGGGGAGCAGTTAAAAGAAATCTTACAGGAGCAATTTCCAAATGAGAAAATTGGCTTTGTATCTTCTGTAACAGAGGATCGATTAGAGCAAGTACAAGCTTTTCGAGATGGGGAGCTGACAATACTTATCAGTACGACAATCTTGGAGCGTGGAGTTACATTCCCTTGTGTGGATGTTTTCGTAGTAGAGGCTAATCATCGTTTGTTTACCAAGTCTAGTTTGATTCAAATTGGTGGACGAGTTGGACGAAGTATGGATAGACCGACAGGAGATTTGCTTTTCTTCCATGATGGGTTAAATGCTTCAATTAAGAAGGCGATTAAGGAAATTCAGATGATGAATAAGGAGGCTGGTCTATGAAGTGCTTGTTATGTGAGCAGACTATGAAGACTGTTTTAACTTTTAGTAGTCTCTTACTTCTGAAGAATGATGCCTCCTGTCTTTGTTTAGATTGTGATTCTACTTTTGAGAGGATTGGAGAAGAGCACTGTCCAAACTGTATGAAAATAGGATTGTCAACAAAGTGTCAAGGTTGTCAATTTTGGTGTAAAGAAGGAGTTGAAGTCAGTCATAGAGCGATTTTTACTTACAATCAAGCTATGAAGGATTTTTTCAGTCGGTATAAGTTTGATGGAGACTTCCTTTTAAGAAAAGTGTTTGCTTCAGTTTTAAGTGAGGAGTTAAAAAAGTACAAAGAGTATCAATTTGTAGTCATTCCCCTAAGTCCTGATAGATATGTTAACAGAGGATTTAATCAGGTTGAGGGCTTGGTAGAGGCAGCAGGTTTTTCGTATCTGGATTTACTAGGGAAAAGAGAAGAGAGAGCCAGTTCTTCTAAAAATCGTTCAGAACGCTTGGGGACAGAACTTCCTTTCTTTATAAAAAGTGGAGTCACTATTCCTAAAAAAATCCTACTTATAGATGATATCTATACTACAGGAGCAACTATAAATCGTGTCAAGAAACTGTTGGAAGAAGCTGGTGCTAAGGATGTAAAAACATTTTCCCTTGTAAGATGAGGAAAAAATTTGCAAAAATAGAATGAAAGCGTTATAATAAAATCATAAAAACAAAAATGTTTAGAAAGAAGGTACTCATATGATTAAATATAGTATACGTGGTGAAAACCTAGAAGTAACAGAAGCAATTCGTGATTATGTAGTTTCTAAACTCGAAAAGATCGAAAAGTATTTTCAAGCTGAACAAGAGTTGGATGCTCGAGTTAACTTGAAGGTGTATCGTGAAAAAACTGCTAAAGTGGAAGTAACGATTCCGCTTGGCTCTATTACTCTTCGTGCAGAAGATGTATCTCAAGATATGTATGGTTCAATTGACCTTGTAACTGATAAAATTGAACGTCAGATTCGTAAAAATAAAACAAAAATCGAGCGTAAAAATAAAAATAAGGTAGCAACTGGTCAATTATTTACAGATGCTTTGGTGGAAGATTCAAATGTTGTCCAGTCTAAAGTTGTTCGTTCAAAACAAATTGATTTAAAACCAATGGATTTGGAAGAAGCAATTCTACAAATGGATTTATTGGGGCATGATTTCTTTATCTATGTGGATGTTGAAGATCAGACAACCAATGTGATTTATCGTCGTGAGGATGGCGAAATTGGTTTGTTAGAGGTTAAAGAATCTTAATTTCAATATGTGTAAAGGTAGGTTTACTGAATTGTAAACTACCTTTTTCTTATAATTGATAGAATTACTGATTACACTTTTAAAAAGTCGCTTTTTGAGGGGTATTATGGTATAATGGGTGCCAAGAGGTTTTGAATGAAAAAATTTTATGTAAGTCCAATTTTTCCTATTCTAGTAGGATTGATTGCGTTTGGAGTCTTATCCACTTTCATTATTTTTGTTAATAATAATCTGTTGACGGTTTTAATTTTGTTTCTTTTTGTAGGAGGCTATGTTTTTTTATTTAAGAAACTGAGAGTGCATTATACAAGGAGTGATGTAGAACAGATACAGTATGTAAACCACCAAGCGGAAGAAAGTTTGACAGCTCTATTGGAACAGATGCCTGTAGGTGTTATGAAATTGAATTTATCTTCTGGAGAGGTTGAGTGGTTTAATCCCTATGCTGAATTGATTTTGACCAAGGAAGATGGCGATTTTGATTTAGAAGCTGTTCAAACGATTATCAAGGCTTCAGTAGGAAATCCGTCTACTTATGCTAAGCTGGGTGAGAAGCGTTATGCTGTTCATATGGATTCTTCTTCCGGTGTTTTGTATTTTGTAGATGTATCCAGGGAGCAAGCCATAACAGATGAATTAGTAACGAGTCGACCAGTGATTGGAGTTGTGTCTGTGGATAATTATGATGATTTGGAGGATGCAACTTCTGAGTCAGATATTAGTCAAATCAATAGTTTTGTAGCTAATTTTATATCAGAGTTTTCAGAAAAATACATGATGTTTTCTCGTCGGGTAAGTATGGATCGATTTTATCTATTTACTGACTATACGGTGCTTGAGGGCTTGATGAATGATAAATTTTCTGTTATTGATGCTTTCAGAGAAGAGTCGAAACAGAGGCAGTTGCCCTTGACCTTAAGTATGGGATTTTCTTATGGCGATGGAAATCATGATGAAATAGGGAAAGTTGCTTTGCTCAACTTGAACTTGGCTGAAGTACGTGGTGGCGACCAGGTGGTTGTCAAGGAGAATGATGAAACGAAAAATCCAGTCTACTTTGGCGGTGGGTCGGCTGCGTCCATCAAGCGCACTCGTACCCGTACTCAATCAATGATGACAGCCATATCTGATAAGATTCGTAGTGTGGATCAAGTGTTTGTAGTTGGGCATAGAAATTTAGATATGGATGCTTTGGGCTCTGCTGTAGGTATGCAGTTGTTCGCCAGCAATGTGATTGAAAATAGCTATGCTCTTTATGACGAAGAACAAATGTCTCCAGATATTGAACGAGCTGTTTCATTCTTAGAAAAAGAAGGAGTTACGAAGTTGTTGTCTGTTAAGGATGCAATGGGGATGGTGACCAATCGTTCTTTGTTGATTCTTGTAGACCATTCAAAGACAGCCTTAACATTATCAAAAGAATTTTATGATTTATTTACCCAAACTATTGTTATTGACCACCACAGAAGGGATCAGGATTTTCCAGATAATGCAGTTATCACTTATATCGAAAGTGGTGCAAGTAGTGCCAGTGAGTTGATAACGGAGTTGATTCAGTTCCAAAATTCTAAGAAAAATCGTTTGAGTCGTATGCAAGCAAGTGTCTTGATGGCTGGTATGATGTTGGATACTAAAAATTTCACCTCACGAGTGACTAGTCGGACATTTGATGTTGCTAGCTATCTCAGAACGCGCGGAAGTGATAGTGTTGCTATCCAAGAAATCGCTGCGACAGATTTTGAAGAATATCGTGAGGTCAATGAACTGATTTTACAGGGGCGTAAATTAGGTTCAGATGTACTAATAGCAGAGGCTAAGGACACGAAATGCTATGATACAGTTGTTATTAGTAAGGCAGCAGATGCCATGTTAGCTATGTCAGGTATTGAAGCGAGTTTTGTTCTTGCGAAAAATACACAAGGCTTTATATCCATCTCAGCTCGGAGTCGTAGTAAACTGAATGTGCAACGGATTATGGAAGAGTTAGGCGGTGGAGGTCACTTTAATTTGGCAGCAGCTCAAATTAAAGATTTAACCTTGTCAGAAGCAGGTGAAAAACTGACAGAAATTGTATTAAATGAAATAAAGGAAAAGGAGAAAGAAGAATGAAAGTAATCTTTTTAGCAGATGTTAAAGGAAAAGGTAAAAAAGGCGAAATTAAGGAAGTACCAACAGGGTATGCGCAAAACTTTCTTATCAAAAAGAACCTAGCAAAAGAAGCGACTGCTCAAGCTGTAGGTGAACTTCGTGGTAAACAAAAATCTGAAGAGAAAGCTCACGCTGAGATGATTGCAGAAGCAAAAGCAATTAAAGCCCAGCTTGAAGCAGAAGAAACGGTTGTAGAATTTGTTGAAAAAGTTGGTCCAGATGGTCGTACCTTTGGTTCTATTACCAATAAGAAGATTGCAGAAGAATTGCAAAAGCAATTTGGAATTAAGATTGATAAACGTCATATTCAAGTACAAGCTCCGATTCGAGCGGTTGGTTTGATTGATGTGCCAGTGAAAATCTATCAAGATATCACAAGTGTAATCAATCTTCGTGTGAAAGAAGGATAAGTTTACACCTTCTTGACAAGATTGTAAAAGGAAGGGAAGTCTGATGGCAGAAGTAGAAGAGTTACGAGTACAACCTCAAGATATCTTAGCTGAACAATCCGTTTTGGGGGCTATCTTTATTGATGAGAGTAAGCTTGTTTTTGTGCGAGAATATATTGAGTCTCGGGACTTTTTTAAGTATGCCCATCGTTTGATTTTCCAAGCTATGGTCGATTTATCCGATCGTGGTGATGCTATAGATGCAACAACGGTTCGTACTATTCTTGATAATCAAGGCGATTTGCAGAATATTGGTGGCTTGTCTTACTTGGTTGAGATTGTCAATTCTGTGCCAACTTCTGCTAATGCGGAGTATTATGCTAAAATTGTTGCAGAAAAGGCTATGTTACGGCGATTAATCGCCAAGTTGACAGAGTCTGTCAATCAAGCTTACGAGGCTTCACAACCAGCTGATGAAATCATTGCTCAGGCAGAAAAAGGGCTGATTGATGTTAGTGAAAATGCTAATCGAAGTGGATTTAAGAATATTCGAGACGTGTTGAATGTTAACTTTGGAAATCTGGAAGCTCGCTCGCAGCAAACGACTGATATTACAGGTATTGCGACAGGCTATCGTGATTTAGATCATATGACGACTGGTCTGCATGAAGAGGAGTTGATTATCTTAGCAGCTCGTCCGGCGGTTGGTAAGACAGCCTTTGCCTTGAATATCGCTCAGAATATTGGGACTAAGTTGGACAAGACGGTAGCTATTTTCTCACTGGAAATGGGTGCGGAAAGTCTAGTGGATCGTATGTTGGCGGCAGAAGGTTTGGTGGAATCCCATTCTATCCGTACGGGTCAATTGACTGATGAGGAGTGGCAAAAGTATACCATTGCTCAAGGGAACCTAGCAAACGCAAGTATCTATATCGATGATACGCCAGGGATTCGAATTACAGAGATTCGTTCTCGTTCTCGTAAACTGGCTCAAGAAACGGGCAATCTAGGTTTGATTTTGATAGATTACTTGCAGCTTATCACGGGAACTGGGCGAGAAAACCGCCAACAAGAAGTTTCAGAAATTTCACGTCAGTTGAAAATCCTAGCCAAGGAACTGAAGGTTCCAGTAATCGCTCTGAGTCAGTTGTCTCGTGGTGTAGAACAACGTCAGGATAAAAGACCAGTCTTGTCTGATATTCGTGAATCTGGGTCTATCGAGCAGGACGCTGATATCGTAGCCTTTCTTTATCGCGACGATTACTATGAGCGTGGTGGTGAAGAAGAGGAAGGCATACCAAATAATAAGGTGGAAGTTATTATCGAGAAAAACCGTAGTGGAGCTCGTGGAACTGTGGAATTGATTTTCCAAAAAGAATACAATAAATTTTCAAGTATCTCAAAGAGGGAGGCATAAGATGTCAGATGCATTTACAGATGTAGCCAAGATGAAAAAAATCAAAGAGGAAATCAAGGCGCATGAGGGTCATGTAATTGAAATGACTTTGGAAAATGGGCGCAAGCGCCAAAAAAATAGATTGGGTAAGTTAATTGAAGTTTATCCATCCCTATTTATTGTGGAATTTGGGAACGTTGAAGGAGATAAACAAGCTAATGTTTACGTTGAATCCTTTACCTACTCAGATATCCTTACAGAAAAGAATTTGATTCATTATCTGGACTAAAGTGAGAGATTTTCTCACTTTTTCTTTTTTCTCCGAATAGTTTAAGTGAAGGCAATCTTCGATTTATATTATTTTTCAAGGAGGAAGAATGAAAATTTTACCGTTTATAGCAAGAGGGACAAGTTATTACTTGAAGATGTCAGTTAAAAAGCTTGTTTCTTTTTTAGTAGTAGGATTGATGCTAGCAGCGGGTGATAGTGTCTATGCCTACTCTGGAGGGAATGGATCGATTGCGCGTGGAGATGATTATCCTGCTTATTATAAAAATGGGAGCCAGGAGATTGATCAGTGGCGCATGTATTCTCGTCAGTGTACTTCTTTCGCAGCCTTTCGTTTGAGTAATGTCAATGGTTTTGAGATTCCAAGGGCTTATGGAAATGCGAATGAATGGGGGCATCGTGCTCGTCGTGAAGGCTATCGTGTAGATAATACACCGACGATTGGCTCCATTGCTTGGTCTACTGCAGGAACTTATGGGCATGTTGCCTGGGTGTCAAATGTAATGGGAGATCAGATTGAGATCGAGGAATATAACTATGGTTATACAGAAGCCTATAATAAACGAAGTATAAAAGCAAATACGATGACAGGATTTATTCATTTTAAAGATTTGGCTGGTGGCAGTGTTGGGACTAGTCAATCCTTAG
Source organism: Streptococcus sp. 2100 (assembly GCF_013276335.1). NCBI lineage: Bacteria > Bacillati > Bacillota > Bacilli > Lactobacillales > Streptococcaceae > Streptococcus > Streptococcus sp. 2100. The sequence goes on from NZ_VMKV01000001.1 coordinate 54,352, forward strand.
CTTCAACAGGGGGCACACATTATTTTAAGACTAAGTCAGCTATCAAAAATCAACCTCTAGCTAGCGCAACTGTGATTGATTACTATTATCCTGGGGAGAAGGTTCATTATGATCAAATTCTCGAAAAAGATGGCTACAAGTGGTTGAGTTATACGGCTTATAACGGAAGTCGTCGCTATATACAGCTAGAGGGAGTGACTTCTTCACAAAATTATCAGAATCAATCAGGAAATAGCTCTAGCTATATATCCAATAGTAGTCCAACTGTCGGTTGGAAGAAAATAAATGGTAGTTGGTATCATTTCAAATCAAATGGTTCTAAATCAACAGGCTGGCTGAAAGACGGTTCTAGCTGGTATTATTTGAAATTATCTGGTGAAATGCAGACAGGATGGTTAAAGGAAAATGGCTCGTGGTATTATCTGGATAGTTCAGGGGCAATGAAAACAGGCTGGTATCAAGTTTCTGGTAAGTGGTATTATTCTTACTCTTCAGGTGCCCTAGCTGTTAATACGACGGTGGATGGCTACAGAGTAAACAGTGATGGAGAACGAGTGTAGAAAATTGGAGTAGGAAATTTTTCCTGCTCTTTTCTGGTACGACGGGCATGTCGTGCATCTGAGGTGTAAGTCCTCGGTGGGCACCTGCTACCGGTGAACCCAATAGCGATTCCCAAGCCTGACTATCGTGAGGTAGCGGATTAAAACGGTCTGGGGATAGACCGTTTTAAGTCTGACACTGGAAATAAGAATCGTCAGAGGAAGGGATAGCGAAATCGTGGCTCTACGAACAGGAAGGTGATAGTAAGGCGTATATAGCGGATAAGGGGGCCAGAAACTCTAAAGTCCAAAAAGGTAGTCGTAACCCATATGCGTAAATCACGAGAGTAATTGAATTCGGACTAAGGTTTGTGTGAAAAAGATAAATCTTTCTAGAGTCTAAAGACTCTGCGTCAGATTTCCTATTTTCACTCTAACCTTTTAACGTCCTCATATCTTGTATAAACGAGGAAAGATGTAGGACTTATCCCGTGAGGTCTCATGAGCTCTGAAAGCGTAGTAACAAG
>NZ_VMKV01000010.1:0-16717 GCF_013276335.1 Streptococcus sp. 2100
TAGTTTTTAAAACTTAGTAATATCATTATTTTATCAGATTTCAATCACAGTTTAAGTTACCTATATCTATTCTTGACCTAAATTTTTTATACACTGCGAAAATCTTTTCAGGCCTCGTCAGCTTCACCTTGTCATAGGTATATGATACTGTTTCTGTCAGTTCTATCCACAACCTCAAAGCTGTACTTTGAGCAACCTGCGGCTAGCTTCCTAGTTTGCTCTTTGATTTTCATTGACTATAAAATGGTTTTAATTCTTTTTTTCAAATCTGGCACCACTTCTGACTCAAACCAAGGATTTTTGGCCATCCAGATTTGATTTCGTGGTGAGGGGTGAACTAGTGGAAAATAGGTTGGCAGATAGTCTTTATAGTGTTTCACCCTCTCCGTTACCTTCCCACTGATTTTCTCCTGTAAATAGTAGGCTTGGGCATATTGCCCAATCAAGAGGGTTAACTGAATATCAGGCAATTCCTGTAAGAGCTGCGGATGCCATTTTTCTGCAAAACCAGTTCGCGGTGGCAGGTCGCCTGACTTACCATGCCCTGGAAAGTAGAAATCCATAGGCAAAACAGCAAAATAACCTGAATTGTAAAAGGCATCTTCATCCACACCTAGCCAGTCTCTCAGGCGGTCACCACTCTTATCCTTCCAGTAAAGGCCTGCCTCCTGTGTTTTAAGCCCCGGTGCTTGACCGATGATATTGATGCGAGCAGTCTTTGGTGCTGCAAAAAGAGGCTCGATGCCACGCTCTGTATAGCTAGCATTCTGCGGATCCGCCATGATAGCCTGCTTGATTCTTTCAATTTGAGACATCTACTTTCCAGTCCAAGCATACAATCTCAGACTTCTATCGTTTTATTTGATCAATTCATAAATAGCTTCGGCATAGATTGCTGCTGCTCGGAAGAGATCATCCAAGGCGATAAATTCATTGGCTTGGTGCATGGTGTCAATTGAGTCTGGGAACATAGCACCATAGGCAACTCCGCGCTCTAACAAGCGACCAAAGGTTCCACCACCGATAACTTGCTCGTGACCTTTAAGGCCAGTTTGTTTTTCATAGACATTCAACAAGGTTTGCACAAGTGGATCTTCCATTGGCACATAGTGAGGCGTGTGACCATGTTCTGATAGACTGACAGAAGCAACTGGCAAGTTTTCTAGGATTGACTTGATTTGTTCTGGACTTGTTCCTTTTGGATAGCGGATATTAAGGGCAATGGTATTATCAGCACTTGTTTCATCGAAGCGGAAGACGCCAGCATTCATAGAAAGAGCACCCATCTTTTCATCCACATGAGCAATCTTGAGATTTTCACCCTCATGATCGTTCAATAGAATTTTACCTGCGATGTCAAGGTAGTCTTTGGCTGGACCAGCAAAGCCAAACTGGCTGAGGAAGAGGGCAAGGTAAGTTGCGCCATTGACACCTGAAGCAGGCATAGCACCATGGGCTGATTTACCAATGATCGTCACCTTGTATTGGCCAGCTTCTTCTTGGAGTTCTCCTCTAAGTTTGTGTTCTGCAACAAAGGCATCTAGTTTAGCTTGCAAGTCAGCTAAATCACCTGAAACGACTGCTGTTGCTGATTCTGGTACCATGTTTTCACGTAAACCACCTGTAAAGCTGTGAAGACGGGCAGCACCTGTATTTTCTCCTGCAAAGTGGAGGTATTCCGTGATATTTCCTTTTTCACCATTGATGATTGGAAATTCAGCATCTGGTGAGAAACCGAAATCTGGTTTGGCAAGTCCTACGTGCTCAAAGTAGTAGTCCATGTCTGCCCAACCTGATTCTTCGTCTGTTCCAACGATGAAGCGAACTTTCTTAGAAGTTGGAAGGCCCAATTCTTTGATGATTTTCAAACCATAGTAGCAAGCTGTTGTAGGTCCCTTGTCATCTGAAGCCCCACGCGCATAAAGGCGACCATCTTTGATAGTTGGTGTGTAAGGGTCTGTGTCCCAACCGCTACCAGCAGGCACCACATCCATGTGGGCAAAGATTCCGAGAACTTCTTCTCCATCACCAAACTCAAAATGTCCTGCGTAGTTATCGACATTCTTAGTTGGGTAGCCATCACGGTCTGCGATTTCAAGGAATTTCTCCAAGGCTTTTACTGGACCAGGCCCAAATGGATGTTCAGCATCAACCTTGCTGTCATCACGTTCTGAATTGATTTCCAAAAGGCTAAACAAGTCAGCCAAGAGGTCTTCTTTGCGTTTTTCTACTTCTGCTGTAAAATCAATTGCTGTCATTTTTTCTTCTTTCTATCTTTTCTCGATGATTTCATCTACTGGCAAGCGGTAGCTTGGTTGCAATTTTTCGTCTGTATAACCCACTGTGATCAAGAGTTCTGGGCGGAAACGGTCTGCGATTTCCAAAACTTCATTAACTTTTGATTTGTCAAAACCAAGGATAATGTTGGAACCAATCCCTTGGTCTGTAAGAGCTAGAACCAAGTTCATAGCAACCAAACCTGCATTGAGGGCTAGGTAGTCGCTGACTTGTTGTTCATTGTAGCGTGCAAATTCAGCTGGCAAATTTTTCATGAAGTATTGAAGTTGTTCTTCTGAGAAATTGTTAGCACCACCAACTCGGGCAATCTTACGAGCACGTTTGGCAAGGTCTGTATCCGTAAAGAGGGCAATAGTTACAGGCGCTGATGATACCTGTTCAAAGTTGGAACCGTAAGCCAATTTTGCTAGTTCGGCATTTTTCTCACGTACCACCACAAATTTCCAAGGCTGGCTGTTGTGGGCACTTGGTGCCAAGGTTGCAATTTCGATAGCCGTACGCACATCTTTTGGATCAACTGGCTTATCAGTGAAATGCTTAGTCGCATGACGTTTTTTATTTAATTCAAGAAATTTCATAATCGATTTCCTTTTCTAATTCTACTGCTTCCATTCTACCATAATTTGAAAGAGCTTGCAGGGATTTTTCATGATTAAGTTTTTCTATCACAGACATAAAAGATATATATTGGTTTATCAGGAACATTTCTGATAAACTAGCAAGTACTTTACATTTGAATGGAGACAGTATGAAAAAATTTAGCCTATTACTAGCTATCCTACCATTTTTGGTTGCCTGTGGGAATCAATCTACACCCAAAGAGACTAGCGCTCAAAAGACAATCGTCCTTGCTACAGCTGGCGACGTGCCGCCATTTGACTACGAAGACAAGGGAAATCTGACAGGCTTCGATATCGAAGTTCTAAAAGCAGTGGATGAAAAACTCAGCGACTACGAGATTCAATTCCAAAGAACTGCCTGGGAAAGTATCTTCCCTGGACTTGATTCTGGTCACTATCAAGCAGCTGCCAATAACTTGAGTTACACAAAAGAGCGTGCTGAAAAATACCTATACTCGCTTCCGATTTCCAACAATCCCCTCGTCCTTGTTAGCAACAAGAAAAATCCTTTGACTTCTCTTGATCAAATTGCTGGCAAAACAACGCAAGAGGATACCGGAACTTCAAACGCTCAATTCATCAATAACTGGAATCAGAAACACACTGACAATCCTGCTACTATCGATTTTTCTGGTGAAGATATCGGTAAACGAATCCTAGACCTTGCTAACGGTGAATTTGATTTCCTAGTCTTTGACAAGGTATCCGTTCAAAAGATCATCAAGGACCGCGACCTAGATCTCTCAGTTGTTGATTTACCTTCTGTCGATAGCCCCAACAATTATATTGTTTTCTCAAGCGACCAAAAAGAGTTTAAAGAACAATTTGATAAAGCACTCAAAGAACTCTACCAAGACGGAACACTCGAAAAACTCAGCAATACCTATCTAGGTGGTTCTTATCTCCCAGATCAATCTCAGTTACAATAAGATATACTAAAAGCGATTGGACGAGCCAATCGTTTTTAATTTGCATTGGTTATTTTAGGAAACTCTTACAAAAAATCAAAAAAATTCTTCACATCTTCTACATACCCATGCTTTTCTATTAAGCTTGCTAATAATTCCAGATTGTGTCCCTGATAGTTATCTTCACGACGTAGTTCTTCATACATTTCGATAAAGGGAAGCCCCTTGGACTTGGCCAGTTCTAACTCCGCTTCATAGTCATAAGCGACTTTACGAAATAGGATATTTACCAATTCCCCATCTTCAACTTCTATCACGACATACTGGGCACGGTGATTTTTTAACGCCTCCCAATTAAAATAGGGCATGCCAATCGACCCTGGATTGATGATTTGTTGCCCTTGACTGCCATAACGAAGCAACTGCTTGTGAACATGACCATAGACTGCCACGTCCGTTTCCTCATCGAGGAGTTGGTCAAATTTCTCTGTATCATTCTCAACTAGCAAGTCACCACCATAGTTCTTATTTGGCAAATTATGAGAGATAGAAAAGCGCAATCCGTCAATTTCTTTCTTTTCCAGCAAAGGCAAGCTTCGTAGCCAGACAATCGTTGCAGGATCCATTTGCTCCATCAAAAACTGGGTCATGCGCATTGACTGGATTTCTTTCGGATGTTCCAAACCATATTCGCCATCCAAGGCCTCAAGGACACGATCATCCCAATTGCCTCGAACACTGGTTGTGATAGGAAGGTCCTTTAGCAGGGCGACTAAGTCATTTGCGCCTGGACCAGGAAGAAAAATATCTCCCAGAAGCCAGTATTCGCTGACTCCTTGATTTTTAGCATCTGCAATCACTGCTTCTAGCGCCGTCGCATTGCCATGAATATCTGATAAAATTGCGATTTTATGGTTCATGATGGTCTCCTTCTGTTTGGTATTCTACACTTTCTTCCGCCACTTGAGGCAAGACTTCTGCCTCCTGCGGATTCAACTTCCTCTGAACTGCTTCTGCTACTGCTCTTGGTACTCCGACCTCGACAATCTCATCCACACTTGCTTCCTTGATTTTGGTCAGAGACTTGAAGTGCCTCATGAGATTTTGCTTGCGTTTAGATCCCAGACCGTCAATCCCATCCAATTGTGATGAAAAGGAATTTTTAGAGCGCAGTTGGCGGTGGAAAGTGATAGCAAAGCGGTGTACCTCATCTTGAATGCGTTGGAGGAGGAAAAATTCCTGAGAATTGCGAGACAAGTCCACCACTTCCAGCGGATCTCCAAAGAGCAATTCATGGGTTTGGTGCTTATCATTCTTTTGCAGACCTGCAATTGGAATATCCAAACCTAGTTCCTCTTGGATGACTTGCTTGGCGATATTGACTTGCCCTTGTCCCCCATCAATGACAATCAAATCTGGAGGAGTCAAACCTTCTCGTTGTACTCGACCATAACGTCTGCGAATAACCTCACGCATACTGGCATAGTCGTCTGGTCCAACGACAGTCTTGATTTTATACTTACGATAATCTTTTTTACTTGGTTTGCCGTTGACAAAGACCACCATAGCTGAAACAGGACTAGTCCCCATGATGTTGGAATTATCGAAGGACTCGATGCGAACTGGAGTCGGAATTTGGAGCAAACGTCCTAGATTTTCAATAGCTCCTTGGGTCTTTTCGACTGATTTTTCTAGCAGGTTAAATTTCTGCTCCAGACTAACGCGTGCATTTTTTATAGCTAAATTGACCAGCTGCTTTTTCTCTCCACGTTGAGGCTTAAGAATCTTGGAATCCACCAAAGCCTTGACAGCTTCTTGGTCAATATCCTGCGGAATCAGTACCTCATTGGGAACTAGATGAGATTTTTCTTGATAGAATTGTCCTACATAGGTCAAAAAATCCTCATCTGGGTCATTGAAGTAGGGGAATAGATTGACATCGCGCTCGATGAGCTTGCCCTGACGAACAAAGAAAACTTGCACACACATCCAGCCCTTATCCACATAGTAGCCAAAGACATCGCGATTTTGGAGATCCTTAGCCATGACCCGTTGCTTGGTTCGAAGCGTTCCAATAGCCTGAATCAGGTCACGGTATTCCGCCGCACGTTCAAACTCCATAGTCTGAGCCGCCGCTGCCATTTTGCCCTTGAGGTTATCAATGATTTTATCATCTTGGCCTTTCAGAAAATCAGAAACCTCCTGAGCCATAGACTTGAAATAGTCCTCATCCTTCTTACAGATGGTGTGGCTCATGCATTGGCCGATATGGTAGTAAAAACAGACCTTAGACGGTGGATTGGTACACTTACGAAAAGGGAAAATCCGATCCAGTAGTCGCTTGATTTCATTGGCCGCCCCCACATCTGGATAGGGACCAAAGTAGAGACCTCCGTCCTTCTTGACCTGACGAGTGATAATCAAGCGTGGATAGCGCTCATTAGTGATTTTGATGAAGGGATAGGACTTGTCATCCTTGAGCATGATATTGTATTTAGGCTTATTTTCCTTAATCAGGTTGATTTCTAGGAGAAGTGCCTCAATATTAGACTCCGTAACGATAAATTCAAAATCTACAATTTCAGACACCAAAGCCTCTGTTTTGGTATCATGACTTCCACGGAAATAGGACCGCACGCGGTTACGCAGATTTTTAGCCTTTCCTACATAGATAATGGTGCCGTTTTTATCCTTGTGAATGTAACAACCAGGGCTGGTCGGCAAGAGCTCTAGTTTTGATTTAATCAAGTTGTTCATAATTCCATTATAGCAAAAAAGTAGGGAAAATAGTCCCCTACTCATTGGTCTCATATAATTTTCGAAGTCTTTCAACATCCTCTTCCTGGATACCATAAAAAGAACCTGCTGGTTGCATGACAGACTTCTCATCTGTATGATCCAAGCCAATCGCATGCCCCAACTCATGTTCTGCCGTATGGACAAGGCGCTCATAGGAATAGCCATAGTCAGGATTGGACAGATAATAATGATTCAAGCGCACCGTTACGGATAAGAATTGCCCTGTTAAGAGATTAGTTTGACTTTCCGCCGCTCCTGCCACAGGAGTGCCTCCGTCGTTCATCTCCGTAGCCGTAATATCCGCCTTACTAGACTCAGTCACGAGTTCAAAGTTAAAAGCACCAGTTTGATTCCAGTTCTGGATTGCTTCTACATAAGCCTCTTGAAAGCGTGAATCCATCTGCGGATCCAGGTAAATACGAGCAGAGGCCTGTGGCCACCTTCCTTCAGAATGCTGGTAACTATCTGTCTGGCTTAACTTAGGCAGTTGCCCTGTTTTCTCCCATTGGTCAATACTTTGTTGACCAATTTTTACTGACCGTCCTGCTTGCTTTAGCGCTCCTTGAAAATCCCCGTTCAGATACCAGAGAAGTCCGAAAGCAAGCACACATAAGAGCACAACTATCCAAACCAGACGCCAAAACAAACGCCACACAAAAGAAAAGAAAGCCCCTATCAAACGAAAAAGCCAGCGCATGTCTCTCCACCTTTCTAGCAAATAAAGAGTATTTTACTAAAAGAAGCTGAAAGAAAGCTAAATACTGGCTTTTTCATCTTAACGTCCTACTATTTTTTTGAGCAACTGGATAGCTTTGCATTTTAAAGGTGATGGATGGTAACGGAAAGTACCTGCTTTGCGTACAATATAGCCATTAAAATTCTGTTTAAAACGCAAAACACCATCACTTCCATCAAAAATCCCTTGAATGCCTAGGAAGTTGTATTTAGGTATTCCACGTTTTATGCTTTCCAACATAACATATTTTTGAAGCAGTGCAGGGGCATAGAACTTATTAAATTCAGTGTAGGAACCACTAAAGAGATAAGTCGTTTCCTGAGGCATATAAACAAATAAACTCCCGGCTAAAACAATATCTTCTTCTCCATATTTTTCAATCAAGTCTCGCGCTTCTGCTTTTCGAACTTCAAATGTTTCAAATTGACTAGAATATTCTCTCAGTTGATTTTGTTTTTTCTCAGAATGAGGATTTTTACTCAAATCAAGTCGCAACTTGTTCAAGTTTTCTTCTAGTTTACTTTGTTCACCTTGCAATTTGCTCATATAGTCCGAAAAATTTAAGCTTGCTATGAGAAACTCCGCTTGTTCTCCAAAAGTATCATAAAAATGCTCATAATATTCTAAACTTTTATCACTATATTCTCTACGTTCAGAGGTTTCTTTTGTGATATTCTTAAAAATCGATAGTTCTTCACGTTTTAACTTTTTCAACCGAATGCCAAAGGTTTCAGCCTTTTTCACCAAGGGTTTACCCTTTTTGCTAAAACTTTTAAGCAAACTCTTTTCAGTTAATTCAGTTAAATCTTTATAGTATAACCAATCTGGTTCTCCACCTGGGTAACCTCTTGTCAATCCATCAAATTGATAACCTAAATCAGTTAAACCTTGAATGATACTTTTTTTCTCAGCATCTATTGGATTACCTTGGCTATCAAAAGTTTGATAAGTTTCATAAGGTTTTACAAGCAGCTCTAATACGCCATTTTGCTTGGCATATTCTTTTAACTCCGCATAAAAAACTGGAAGAGCATCTTGTTGGGTATAAATCGGCCCCGAATTGATCTCCATATGCAGACCACCCAGCATGGGCAAGCTATAAACCAGAGCTGCAACTTGAATCTCTCCTCCTTGTTTCAAAGCAAGATAAACAATTCGAGCCCCTCTTTTTTCTAACAAGTCCCCCATCTGAACAGATTGCATAAAGGAACGAGAAGAAACCTGATCAGAATAAGTACGAAACTCTTCTTTCGTGAGTGTAGTTAGTGCCATATACTTACTTTCTATGTTTTTTTCTTAATGTTTTACGGAAATCAAGAGCAAGTCTTAACAGAGGATAGAGAGGATGGGTAGGAATTGTAAATTCACCCAAGTATTCTTCGATCGTTGGATTAAAATTAGCTTTAAAACGATAGAGTCCACCATCTAAAGCATTCTCGACGCCTCCTAAATTTTGCCATAAAATGCCACGTTCAAAGGAATATCGAGCTGTCTCATACCAAGTCAAAATAGGAGCTTTATAACGTCTAAAATCTTCATCCATTCCTGCGTATAGATTGACAGAAGTTTGTCCGAATTCTAAAGTCAAGGTAGCCGCTAAGGGAACTCTTGCTTGACCTGCATCCATATATTCCTGCAGGAAAGTCAATTCCTCTAACAAACGTTCTTTTTCCTTCTTCTGCGCTTCTACTTTTGAAGTTCGAGTCGAATCAGTAAAGGTCTCTTCCAAGGCTCTGTTTTTCGCTAACTGTTCTTCTAATTCTTGCGAACGTTTAGAGACATCCAAGGTTGCCAAGGTGATGTAGGCCTTGTCCTTAAAATTATCTAACAACTTTTTATAATAGGCTTCATTCCTCAAATGAATCTCTTTCCGCTTCTCGGTTTTTTTCATCAAAAAGGAAAAAGAGTCCAATAATTCAGTTCCACCAAATTGAATCTCTACCCCCTTATTCCGTGCTGTTCGAATAGCCTGTTTTGTTGACTTGGAAAGTTTATCTTCTTCAAAATTTTCCTTGTATATTTTCGCCTGAATACGAGGTTGAATGGTGTCTCCCATTTCCTCTGTTTTTCCTGACCACCTTACTCCCATTTGTTGCAAACTATCAATAATAGCCAGATTTTCAGGATATTCTCTTTTATCTTGATTAACCAAATGTTGAGATAGACAAATGCTTGGATCGAAAGTCACAAAAACCGCTCTCTTACTGCGAGCATAAGACTTAATAGACTGAATGACAAAACTCAAGAGTTCTGTATCCCCATAATCCAATATAGGCCCTCTTGGGATGTAAAACATTTTATAGCCTAACGGAAGAGTTCTAATCAAAATACTAGCTGTCGCCAGTAATTTTTCTTCCCTGTAAACACCAAACTTCTCATGTTGCCAATCAGACTTCACTTCTTCCCAAGCACTACTTTGTAATACATTGGCTAATTCATGTTCTTTGACAAACTGATCATATTCTAATGTGGGAATGCCAATTTGATAACGGTACATTTCCTACTCTCTTTCCTCCAATATCTTATTACTATTCTACTACTTTCGTTTGAAAAGTCTAGTGAAAACAGACTTCCATCATTGTTTTGAAGCCAAGAATAACTATAGATAGTGGTTCATTTATAAAAAACTAACTCAATCTCTCTTCTAATTTGAAATCGATTGGCAGGGTTGCTAGAAACCGTTCCAATTGTTTTTCCCAATAATACCACTCGTGAGTTCCAGCGCTATGGCTATAGGTCACATCAAAACCTAATTTTTTGAGATTTTTCACTGCTAGATTATTGGCTTCATACAAGAAATCCTGTTCGCCACACCACGCCCAAAGTTTGGTCTTTTTATCCGATTTTTTAGCCAGACTTTCAAGAGAATAGGGACTAGTTGTCCAGTCTCTAATCTCTCCAAAAACACCTCTCCAGTAGGCTGGACTTCCCAGATTTTGGCTCTCAGGAGAAAAATTTTGAAAGCTGAGAGCACCTGAAAAACTAGCTGCATGAGAAAAACGATTTGTCGCAAGAGCCAATTTGAAACAGCCGTAGCCTCCCATGGAGAGACCAGCGATAAAGGTCTTTTCACGCTTACTGGTCATATTAGGGAAGAAGCGTTTCAAAACCTGTGGCAATTCCTCTGCTAGAGCCGTGTAGTAGTCAAAACCATATTGGGTATCGGTGTACCAACCGTTGCTGGTATTAGGCATAACAACAATGAGATTAGTAGCTCGAAGCAAGCGTTCTACATTGGTCCGCTTGAGCCAACTATTATGATTGCCAGACATCCCGTGCAAGAGGTACAAGACGGGAATATCTTCACAATCTGGTTCTTCCACTCGATTGGCATCGGGGTAGAGGACATTCACTCCCCACTCCATATCCAAAACTTGTGAGTAATACTCGATTTTCATTACTGCCATGATTTTCTCCTTCTATTTTCCGATAAGAAAAAGCCGAAACTAGACTTTATCTTTACTTATTTCAATGATTATTTTGCTTCCATGACTACTGGTAGAATAGCTGGACGACGCTTAGTTTGATCAAAGAGATACTTGGTCAGATTATCCCGAACCTTGCCTTTAAGATCTGCCCAGTCAAAGTCATCTCCTTGCAGATAGTCTTCTACCGTTTTGTTAATCAATTCTGAACTTTCACGGAGAATATCGCGGCTCTTCTTGAGATAAACAAATCCACGCGTGTGAACACGGGCCTTGGCCACAATTTTCTTCTCACGACGGTTAACGGTGATTGCGACGATGAAAATACCGTCCTCTGACAAGACCTTACGGTCACGAAGAACCACATTACCAACATCACCAATGGCATTCCCGTCAATCAAGACATCCCCTGCTGAAACCGCACCAGCTGGGACAAAGTCCCCATTCTCATAAGCCATGCTGGTTCCCTTTTTAGGGATGAAAATGCGTTCTGGCAACATCCCAACTGCCATAGCAGCCTTAGCATGGGCATCCAACTCACGGTATTCCCCTTGAATCGGGAAGAGATACTTGGGTTGCAAGAGATTAATCATCAACTGCAAATCACGCGCATTTCCATGTCCTGACACACGTAAGCTTTGGGTGATCAATTTGACAACACCGCCAGCTTGGTAAATCATGTTTTCCACACGCGCCATGACCGCTTCTTTGGCGATAGATGGAGTCGTTACGATATAGACCAAGTCACCGTCCTTGATTTCCACATAACGGTGACGACCAATTGACATCTTGCGAAGACCGTTGATTGGCTCACCCATACGACCTGTCTCAAGGATAATCAACTCATGGTCTTCAAAGCGAGACATATCTTTTGGCTTAATCAAAAGACTCTCGTTAGCTAGAGACAATTTCTTAAGGCGAATAGCAGTACGGACGATATTTTCAATATCGAATCCTGTCAAGACCACACGGCGGCCTGTTGCATCCGCAGCGTCAAACACCTGCTGGATACGAGAGAGGTTGCTAGCTACCGCTGCAACGATGATACGTCCCTCCCAATCAGAAATGGTTTGAGTGATTTCATCCCCAACTTCACTTTCGCTAGCCACTTGGATATTGCTGTCCGCATTGGCTGAATCACTGAGCAGAGCTAGAACTCCGTCACGACCGATTTCCGCCAAACGAGCAAAGTCTGTCGCATAAGATTCACTAGCTGTCTGGTCAAATTTGAAGTCACCTGTGTAAACGATGCTACCTTCAGCTGTCTTCAAGACAACACCCAGACTTTCTGGGATAGAGTGGGTCGTACGGAAGAAGGACACCACAGTCCCTCCAAAATCAATCTCCGTATCTTCATCGATAACATGGAAATCATTGAATTTCTTAACTGTGTCATTTCCTTTGACAAAGAGTTTGGCCAACTCAATGGTCAACTCAGAGCCAAATACAGGTACCTTGGCTTCAGCCAATAGATAAGGCAGAGCACCAATAGCATCCGCATGTCCGTGGGTCAAGAAGACGCCAGCGATACGGTCACTGTTTTCAAAAAGGTAGTCCATATTTGGAATGACCACATCCACCCCTAGTTGTTCATTTTCAGGATATTTCAGACCTGCATCCAAAACGAAAATAGATCCATCGATTTCAGCCATATACATATTTTTCCCGTTTTCACGTACACCACCAAGTGTTGTTAAACTGATATTACTCATTTTTCCTCCGAAAGCTTCGTTTATCTTGATTATAGGGTCGCTTGCCCTCTTATTCTAAAAGCACTATTACTTTTATACTCTTCGAAAATCTCTTCAAACCACGTCAGCTTCGCCTTACCGTATGTATGGTTACTGACTTCGTCAGTTTCATCTACAACCTCAAAGTCGTGCTTTGAGCAGCCTGCGGCTAGCTTCCTAGTTTGCTCTCTGATTTTCATTGAGTATTAGCCGAATCTTTTCCTACCATTATACCATTTTTTTGATGATTTTCAAAATGAAGATTTGTTTTCAAAAAAGAGCTGGTTGCCCAACTCTTTTCTAACTTCTACTCTTTTTCCATCAAAAAGTCATAAATTTCTTGCACAGTACCCAGCGCCATCATTTCCTGGTCTTTGACGGTTTGTTTGAGATTCTGGTAAATCTGACTTTCCCCTATCTCCCGCTTTGGTGCCTCTTTATTAACTGTCATGACCCCATCTTTGATGGTCACAAAGCCTAGTTCTTTAAAGACTTGAATCATCTTGACCAACAAGATTTGTTGGATATTGAGATAAGTAGCCAAATCTTTCAGCTTGTAGCGAATATCAAACTCTGGGAACTGGTAAATAGTCTTGTACAATTTGGCAAACTGATCTCTAGTCCCATAACCTGTCAGATAATAGGCCTTGTCAATATCATTTTTGAAATAGACAGCAGAAAAATTCTGCTCCTGAAAAATGGTCTTCAGCTGAGTAATATCCTCAGGAATGATTTTTACAACCACAGCATCACTATTTACTAAATTGGGCAGTTCCCCAGCAAAATCCAAGACTGGAACCCCTTCTGGCAAGACTGCATTCTTCCCACGGATGTTAAAAAGTTGAACACCCTCCACACGCGCATCCACCATCATCAACTGCAGGGCAGTTTGGCCATTCCATTGGTTGACAGACAATTTGACTGCCAGCTCTAGATTCTTGGTTTGGGAAAACTCTGTCGCCCATCTACCTTGGCCAAAGGCTACCACTTCAAAACTCTCCTCACCTTTGGAAATTTTCAACTTGAGATGGGCATTACCTGCCCCCATAGTACGGGCACTTTCGACCTGAAAATCCTTGATATAAAAGACAGGTTTCTGATTATCCATTCCAAAAGGTGCCAAGCGCTCAAAGTTCTTGACTGTTTCAAGACTCAAAGCCTCCAAATCCAGCTCTTCATCTAGATTTAACTTGTTCTTGCCACCAGCATCCGCGCCTTTTTCACGGACATAATCTTCCAAAACCTGAGATAAATCTGAGAGTTTCTCAACTTCCAGCGTCATGCCAGCCGCACCAGCATGGCCACCAAAGGCGATGAAGAGGTCTCGATGAGGATCCAGAGCCTCAAAAATATCGACCGCTTCCACACTACGAGCACTACCCTTGGCACGATCGTCTTCTATATTAAGAACAATAACTGTCTGCCCTAGTTCTTCCAACAAACGGCCAGCCACGATTCCTAGAACCCCAGGATTCCAGCCTTCCTTGGCCAAGACCTGAACCTTCTTCTCAGGATCCACCATGGTCTTGGCTTCTTCATAGATAGACTGAACGATTTCCTTGCGCTCTTCGTTTTTCTGGTGAATCATAAGGGCAATCTCATGCGCTTCCTCATCATCAAATCCAGTCAGCAAATCAATGGCAGGATTGGGATCATCCAAGCGGCCCAAGGCATTCAAACGAGGAGCAATCTGGAAACCAACCGTTTCTTCTGTTACTTCGTTGGCGGCAATCCCAGCCATATCCAGCATTTCTTGTAAACCAATGCGCTGAGTATGTCCCAACATTTCCAGACCATACTGAACCAAGATACGGTTCTCATCTGTCAAACTAACCATATCAGCAATGGTACCAATAGCGACCAAATCAAGCAATTCCACTTGTACTTCTTCTAACAGGGCACAAGCCAACTTGAAAGCAACTCCACAACCAGCCAAATATTTGAAAGGATAGTCCGCATCCGGATGTTCAGGATGAACGATGGCATAGGCATCTGGTAGGGTTTCAGGCATGGAATGGTGGTCAGTCACAATGACATCTACTCCCATAGACTGAGCCAATGCAATAGCCTCATGACCAACAACCCCATTGTCCACCGTCACAATCAAGGAAATCCCTTCTTGCTCGATAAAGTATTTATAAACACTAGCATTAGGGCCATAGCCATCGGTAAAACGATTTGGCAGGTAAACTCGGCACTCAGCACCAAGTTGTTCCAAACTTTCCTTCACAATCGAAGCCGAAGTCATGCCATCCGCATCGTAGTCTCCATAAACGAGAATATTTTCCCCTTCTTCAATGGCCTGACGAATCCGTTCCACTGCCTTGTCCATATCATGGAGCAGATAAGGGTCATGCAAATTCTCCAAGGAAGGTTCTAAAAACTTCTTCAGACTTTCTTGGTCCTGAATCCCTCTCTCAAACAATAACCGAGCCACCTCAGGATCCAGTCCAGCCTTCTTGGCTATCTTTGTAAAATCCGCATCTTCTACCTGCGGGGCAAACTGCCATTCATAAGTAGGTGTTATCAAAAAGACATCCACTCTTTCTAAGAATTCTATTGCTTCATTATAACATGATTTAGACGTTTTCTCTATCCAGATTGCTTTTTTATAAAATTTTAGTGAATTTTTTCAGATATGATTTGACAAGACAAATCTTTTGGTGCAGAATCATGTTATAAAATCTAATGCAAAGGAGACTCCTTATGGCTTTAGTAGAATTTGAACACGTCGAAAAATATTACGGAGACTACCACGCACTCCGCGACATCAATCTCCGTTTTGAAAAAGGACAAGTCGTTGTCCTACTCGGACCATCTGGTTCTGGAAAATCCACTCTTATCCGCACCATCAATGGTTTGGAGGCTGTTGACAAGGGAAGTCTTCTAGTCAATGGCCACCAAGTTGCTGGTGCCAGCCAGAAAGATTTGGTGCCTCTTCGTAAGGAAGTCGGCATGGTTTTCCAGCATTTTAACCTCTATCCGCATAAAACAGTGTTAGAAAACGTAACACTCGCACCCATAAAAGTTCTAGGAATTGATAAAAAAGAAGCTGAAAAAACAGCCCAAAAATATCTGGAATTTGTAAATATGTGGGACAAGAAAGATTCTTATCCAGCTATGCTGTCTGGTGGACAAAAGCAACGGATTGCCATTGCACGTGGACTCGCTATGCATCCTGAGCTTCTTCTCTTTGATGAACCAACATCTGCTCTTGACCCTGAAACCATCGGTGATGTTCTAGCGGTTATGCAAAAATTGGCCCACGATGGTATGAATATGATTGTCGTTACCCATGAAATGGGCTTTGCCCGTGAAGTTGCCGACCGCATCATTCTCCCTCCTTTGACCAACCAAATTGTCAACCTCATCAAGAACACCTCAACAGTCGCTATCATCTCTGGAGTGGACTTGATGTTTGTGACCAAGTCTTGGTCAGCACTTAACGGAAACTACATTCCAGCCTTTCTAGGCGCTGCCCTTCTCTACTTTTCTCTATGCTTCCCTGTTGCCCAGTTTGGTCGCAAGATGGAACAAGCTAATAAAAAAGCCTATTCACTTTAGGAGGTTACTATGGAATCCATTTTAGAAGTTTTGACCCCAGATAACCTAGTCTTTATCTTTAAAGGATTTGGCTTGACCCTCTACATTTCTCTGATTGCCATCGTCCTCTCTACCCTTATCGGTACGGTGCTAGCTGTCATGAGAAATGGCAAAAATCCTGTCTTGCGTATTATTTCCAGCATTTATATCGAATTTGTGCGCAACGTTCCCAACCTTCTCTGGATCTTTACTATCTTTTTAATTTTCAAGATGAAATCCACTCCAGCAGGAATGTCACAAGGCTTCACTTCAGCCCAAATCCTCTACTACATCATTCTCCCACAAGCCATTCGTAAAATGCTGCCAGCCATCATTTCTCAGTTTGTAACCGTGATTAAGGATACCAGTCTCCTCTACTCTGTTATCGCCCTACAAGAACTCTTTGGAGCCAGGCAAATTCTCATGGGCCGTTATTTCGAACCAGAGCAGGTCTTCAGTCTTTATATACTGATTGCCCTCATCTACTTCAGCTTTAACCTAGCCATTTCTAGCCTATCTCATATGCTAGCAAAACGTTGGCAACAAGCTGCAGAATAATACTCTTCGAAAATCTCTTCAAACCACGTCAGCTTCACCTTGCCGTATGTATGGTTACTGA
>NZ_VMKV01000010.1:16728-21613 GCF_013276335.1 Streptococcus sp. 2100
TGTTTTGAGCAGCCTGCGGGCTAGCTTCCTAGTTTGCTCTTTGATTTTCATTGAGTATAAACAGCCACTCTCCAGTTCAATTGGAGAGTTTTTTATAAGAACAGAGATTTACACACCTAGATTTGACACCATACATTTTCTATGATAAAATGTAACAAATTCATTTACAACAAATCGAAATCTAAATGAAATGGAATTTTCTATGAAATCAATCAAAGGACTACTCTTTATCATAGCTAGTTTTATCTTGACTCTTTTGACTTGGATGAACACTTCTCCCCAATTCATGATTCCAGGACTAGCTTTAACAAGCCTATCTCTGACTTTTATCCTAGCCACTCGTCTCCCACTACTAGAAAGCTGGTTTCACGGTTTGGAGAAGGTCTACACCGTCCACAAATTCACAGCCTTTCTCTCAATCATCCTACTAATCTTTCATAACTTTAGTATGGGCGGTTTGTGGGGCTCTCGCTTAGCTGCTCAGTTTGGTAATCTTGCCATCTATATCTTTGCCAGCATCATCCTTGTCGCCTATTTAGGCAAATACATCCAATACGAAGCTTGGCGATGGATTCACCGCCTGGTTTACCTAGCCTATATTTTAGGACTCTTTCACATCTACATGATAATGGGCAATCGTCTCCTTACATTTAATCTTCTAAGTTTTCTTGTTGGTAGCTATGCCCTTTTAGGCTTACTAGCTGGTTTTTATATCATTTTTCTATATCAAAAGATTTCCTTCCCCTATCTAGGGAAAATTACCCATCTCAAACGCTTAAATCACGATACTAGAGAAATTCAAATCCATCTTAGCAGACCTTTCAACTATCAATCAGGACAATTTGCCTTTCTAAAGATTTTCCAAGAAGGCTTTGAAAGTGCTCCGCATCCCTTTTCTATCTCAGGAGGTCATGGCCAAACTCTTTACTTTACTGTTAAAAATTCAGGCGACCATACCAATAATATCTATGATAATCTTCAAGCCGGCAGCAAAGTAACCCTAGACAGAGCTTACGGACACATGATCATAGAAGAAGGACGAGAAAATCAGGTTTGGATTGCTGGAGGTATTGGGATCACCCCCTTCATCTCTTACATCCGTGAACATCCTATTTTAGATAAACAGGTTCACTTCTACTATAGCTTCCGTGGAGATGAAAATGCAGTCTACCTAGATTTACTCCGTAACTATGCTCAGAAAAATCCTAATTTTGAACTCCATCTAATCGACAGTACGAAAGACGGCTATCTTAATTTTGAACAAAAAGAAGTGCCCGAACATGCAACCGTCTATATGTGTAGTCCCCTTTCTATGATGAAGACACTTGCCAAACAGATTAAGAAACAAAATCCAAAAGCAGAGCTTATTTACGAAGGATTCAAGTTCAAATAAGTACTCATACTCTCCTGGGATTCCCCAGGAGAGTTTTTTATAGCCAAATGAAATAAGACCAGAGCGATGAAATTTTGGAATTCAAATCAATTGATAAGAATGTTTTATAGTGGAATGAAATAGGATACGAACAAATTGATTAGGAAAATCAAATGAATTTATAGAAATATTTTAGCAGTTATATTGTCCTGTTCTAGTTTCAAAACGCTATAGAAGCAGCATTGTGCTAGTCTAGATTCAGTTTACTATACTAAAACGAGTAGCTTGAAATCAAAAAACCCACCCTCACAGGCAGGTTTTATCTGTATTATTCAGCTAGATTATGCTTTACCTTCTGAACCGAATACGTCGATACGTTCTTCAACCGATGCTTGGATAGCTTTTACACCGTCAGCCAAGAATTTACGTGGGTCGAAGAGTTTTTTCTTATCGTATTCTGCTTCGTTTGCTTCGTAGTCACGAGCAAATTTACGAGTTGCGTTAGCGAATGCGATTTGGCATTCTGTGTTAACGTTAACTTTGGCAACACCAAGTTTGATAGCTGCTTGGATTTGCTCATCAGGAATACCTGAACCACCGTGCAATACGATTGGGAATCCTGGAAGAGCTTCTGTCAATTTTTGCAAGTGGTCAAGGTCAAGACCTTCCCAGTTTGCTGGGTAAGGACCGTGGATGTTACCGATACCAGCTGCCAAGAAGTCGATACCAGTTTCAACCATTGCTTTAGCGTCTTCGATTGGAGCCAATTCACCTTTACCGATGATTCCGTCTTCTTCACCACCGATAGTACCAACTTCAGC
The DNA here is from genome assembly GCF_013276335.1 of Streptococcus sp. 2100. Classification (NCBI taxonomy): domain Bacteria; kingdom Bacillati; phylum Bacillota; class Bacilli; order Lactobacillales; family Streptococcaceae; genus Streptococcus; species Streptococcus sp. 2100. Next base: position 18,922 of record NZ_VMKV01000010.1, read on the forward strand.
TTCTACTGAGATACCTTTAGCGTGTGCTTTTTCAACAACTTCTTTAGCCAATTTAAGGTTTTCTTCAACTGGAAGGTGTGAACCGTCAAACATGATTGAAGTGTAACCAACTTCGATACACTCAAGTGCATCTTCGTAGTGGCCGTGGTCAAGGTGGATAGCTACTGGTACAGTGATACCCATTGATTCAACAAGGTTAGCGATCAAGTTGCGAGCAACTTTGTAACCACCCATGTATTTAGCAGCACCCATTGAAGTTTGGATCAAAACTGGAGCTTTTTTAGCTTCTGCTGCGCGCAAGATAGCTTGAGTCCACTCAAGGTTGTTTGTGTTAAATCCACCAACTGCATAACCGTTGTCACGAGCTGCTTGGACAAATTTTTCTGCTGAAACGATTGCCATTTTATCAGGCCTCCTGTATATTTTTATGGGTCATCCCATTTACATTGTTCATTTTATCACTTTTTGCCAAAAAAATCTAGTTTTTCCCGCAGTTTCGATTGATTTTCTTCTAACTCCATCTATGTAAACCCTTCCTCTCTAGTCTTGGGCGACTTTTGGAAAAGCTATGAAGAAGGTTAAACGATTCTCCTCCATCTCGAAATGATAAGCTAATTTTTCATGTTCCAATAGACTCTTGACCACAAAGAGTCCCATCCCAGGCCCTTTGGGCTTGCGACTAGCATTATCAGAAAAAGACTGGGCTAGTTTTTCTTGTTCTTCTGAGCTACAGCTATTCTCGATAAAGAGTTCCCCTTCTCTTTCTCCAATGCCAACCAAGCCACCTGGAACAGAGTGCTTGATGGCATTGCTGATGAGATTAGAAAGAATCAACTTCATAACTGATGGGTTTAGATAAGCCTGCTGATGGGTCAAACTATTGTCAATCTGGAGCTCTCTTTCCTTGGCGAGCAAGGCATAATCCTTAACCAGACTTTGTGTCATCTGGAGGAGGTCAATTTCTTCCCTATCATCTCGCAACTCCTGCACAGAAGAGAGGGAAAGTATCTGCAGAACATGGTGATTGAGTTCATCCACAATCCCCAAGGCAACTCCCAGATACTGGTCTCTATCCTTATAACGACCGATATTCTCTTTCATGTTTTCGATCAGGATTTTCAAACTAGCCAGCGGTGTTTTCAGTTCATGAGAAGCCCCTCGTAGGAATTCGACCTTCATCTTCTCCAGCTGGAGAATGGCTTCATTCTTGTCATGCAAGTCTGCAATGACAGTCAAAAGATGCTGGTAGAGGCTATTGATTTGTTCCTTGAGATCACCAATCTCATCCCTAGAATCCACGCGCAATCGCACTTGGGAATCCAGTTCCATCATTCTACGAGTCACCCGTTTGATTTCCAAGATCGGGGCAACAATGGTCCGAGCATAGATGTAGGCCACCAAGAGGGAAATTAGAAAGGATGCCAGCAAGGTATAGGGAAGAAATTGGAGACTGATTTGCTCTGCTTCCTTTTGCAAATCCATAGAAACCAGAAACTGGAGAGTCATGGTGCTACCATCTTGCGTTGTCACCTCACGCTCCTCAATAAAGAGAGAGGTGGTCTGACGGTCCGTATCCAGAGGAATGCTGTCCTTGACTTCTAACTTGTCCTCTGTCATCTCGCCCTTAACGCCCCCCTTGATATCACTAGTCTGGGAATACAGCTCTAACACTTGCTCGATGCTCTGCCTATCCTTTCCTTCTAGGGACTTGGCAATAGCTGTCGCTTTCTGGCCAATGGTTTCCTGACGATGACTCAGATAAGTCGAGGGAAATAGAAAATAAATAGCTAAATGAAGGCAGATAACCAGAACACTAAATATCGAGAAGGTATAGATAAATATCTTTGTAAATAAACCTGTTCGTCTCATTTTCGCTCCAATTTATAACCAACATTGCGCACAGTGAGGATGCAGTCCAGGTCTAGTTTTTTCCGCAATTCCTTGATATAAACATCAATGACACGGTCAAAGGGAACCTCATCTGTCGCTTTCCAGACGGCATCGATTATCTGAGACCGAGTCAAGGCCCGGCCTTCATTTTTCACCAGATAGTCCAGAATTTCCAACTCTTTGGCATTGATAAGCACTTCTTGACCTGCTAGACTGGCACTGTAGCTCTCAAAATCCACCCTGGCATCTTTATAAGAGAAGATTCGTCCTGTATCGTAGTATCTCTTGAAAATTGCATCCACCCTCACTTTTAAGAGGGAGAGGGAGAAGGGCTTTTCCAGATAGCCATCTGCCAGAGAAGCAAAGGCACTCATCTTGTATTCCTCATCCTGAAAGGCGGTCAGCATCAAGACAGGAACCTGACTGGTTTTACGAATCTCAGCTAGGACTTCTAGACCATTGAGCTTGGGCATCTGGATATCTAGTAAAATCAAGGCTACTTCATAGCTGGAAAATTTTTCTAAGGCTTCTTGCCCATCTGCAGCCTCAAGGGTTTCATAGCCACAATCCGTCAAATAATCACTGACCCCCTCACGGATCATCTCTTCATCTTCTACAATTAAAATTTTCATACTTTAACTGCTCTCTATTTTTTATTTTTCTTATACTCAATAAAAATCAAAAAGCAAACTAGGAAGCTAGCCGCAGGTTGCTCAAAGCACTGCTTTGAGGTTGTAGATAAGACTGACGAAGTCAGCTCAAAACATGGTTTTGAGGTTGTAGATGAAACTGACGAAGTCAG
>NZ_VMKV01000100.1:0-4237 GCF_013276335.1 Streptococcus sp. 2100
TTAAGTGATAAAGTCGGGTGTAGACAAATTTACGAACTCCATTCATTTATAAAAAATCAAGGAGGCTGAAAATCGTTCCTATCGGCCTCTTTTTGTATAGTGTGATGAGTAGGATCAGGTTCAAGTTTTAAAAAACCAAGCAAATATGATATACTAAAGAGCGAGTATTCTAGTAGAATTAGGACAAATAATATGAAACAAACGATTATTCTTTTATATGGTGGAAGGAGTGCGGAACGTGAAGTCTCTGTCCTTTCAGCTGAGAGTATCATGCGTGCGGTTAACTACGACCGTTTCACAGTCAAGACTTTCTTTATCAGTCAGTCAGGTGACTTTATCAAAACGCAGGAATTTAGTCAGACTCCAGGTCAAGAGGACCGTCTCATGACCAATGAAACCATTGATTGGGATAAGAAAGTTGCACCAAGTGCTATCTATGAAGAAGGGGCAGTGGTCTTTCCAGTTCTTCATGGTCCGATGGGAGAAGATGGCTCTGTTCAAGGATTCCTTGAAGTTTTGAAATTGCCTTATGTCGGTTGCAATATCTTGTCATCCAGTCTTGCCATGGATAAAATCACGACTAAGCGTGTGTTAGAATCTGCTGGCATTGCACAAGTTCCCTATGTGGCTATCGTTGAAGGGGATGATGTGACTGCTAAAATCGCTGAAGTGGAAGAAAAATTGACTTATCCAGTCTTCACTAAGCCGTCAAACATGGGTTCTAGTGTCGGTATTTCTAAGTCTGAAAATCAAGAAGAACTTCGTCAAGCTTTGGAACTTGCCTTTCAATATGACAGCCGTGTCTTGGTAGAGCAAGGGGTCAATGCCCGTGAAATCGAGGTTGGTCTCTTGGGAAACTACGATGTCAAAAGCACGCTACCAGGAGAAGTAGTCAAGGATGTTGCCTTTTATGACTACGATGCCAAGTATATTGATAACAAGATTACCATGGACATCCCAGCCAAAATCAGTGATGATGTGGTAGCTGTCATGCGTCAAAATGCAGAGACGGCCTTCCGTGCCATTGGAGGCCTCGGTCTCTCTCGTTGCGATTTCTTCTATACAGATAAGGGAGAGATTTTCCTAAACGAGCTCAATACCATGCCAGGTTTCACCCAGTGGTCAATGTATCCACTACTTTGGGACAATATGGGAATCAGCTACGCAGAACTAATCGAGCGTTTGGTTGACCTTGCCAAGGAAAGCTTTAACAAGCGCGAAGCGCATTTGCTATAAAATGAAAGAGAGGGTAGAAGCCAGAACCATCACTGCCAGGTGACTAGAGTTCTCGGGCTTCGACCCTTTTTAAAGGAGTAGAAATGAAATTAACAATCCATGAAGTTGCCCAAGCTGTTGGAGCTAAAAATGATGTTAGTCTTTTTGCGAACGCCCAGTTAGAAAAGGCTGAGTTTGACAGTCGATTGATTGGGACTGGAGATTTATTTGTGCCACTCAAAGGTGCGCGTGATGGTCATGACTTTATCGAAACAGCCTTTGAAAATGGTGCGGTAGCAACCCTGTCTGAGAAAGAAATCGCAAATCATCCCTACATTCTAGTAGACGACGTGTTGACTGCATTTCAAAAACTAGCTGCCTACTATCTTGAAAAAACGACTGTTGATGTCTTTGCTATTACGGGTTCAAATGGTAAGACAACGACCAAGGATATGTTGGCACATTTGCTGTCAACAATCTACAAAACCTACAAAACTCAAGGAAACTACAATAACGAGATTGGTCTTCCTTACACAGTTCTCCATATGCCTGAAGGAACAGAAAAGTTGGTTTTGGAGATGGGACAGGATCACTTGGGAGATATTCATCTCTTGTCTGAATTGGCTCATCCAAAGATAGCCATCGTGACCTTGGTTGGAGAAGCCCATTTGGCCTTTTTCAAAGACCGTTCGGAGATTGCCCAAGGAAAAATGCAAATTGCAGATGGCATGGCTTCGAATTCCTTGCTTTTGGCCCCAGACGACTCCATTGTAGAGGCCTACTTGCCAACTGATAAAAAGGTGGTTCGTTTTGGGCAAGGAGCAGAGTTGGAAATCACAGACTTGGTTGAGCGTAAGGACAGTCTGACCTTTAAAGCTAATTTCTTGGAACAAGCCCTTGATTTGCCAGTGACTGGTAAGTACAATGCCACTAATGCTATGATTGCTGCTTATGTGGCCCTACAAGAAGGAGTTTCAGAAGAACAAATTTGTCAGGCCTTCCAAAATCTTGAATTGACGCGTAACCGTACCGAGTGGAAGAAAGCAGCCAATGGAGCAGACATCTTGTCAGATGTTTACAATGCCAATCCAACTGCTATGAAGCTGATTTTAGAGACCTTCTCTGCCATTCCAGCCAATGAAGGGGGCAAGAAAATTGCGGTTTTAGCGGACATGAAGGAACTGGGTAACCAGTCAGTTCAACTCCATAATCAGATGATTTTGAGCCTTTCTCCAGATGTGCTGGATACCGTGATTTTCTACGGAGAAGACATTGCTGAATTGGCCCAACTTGCCAGTCAAATGTTCCCAATTGGCCACGTTTACTATTTCAAGAAAACAGAAGACCAAGACCAATTTGAAGACCTAGTCAAGCAGGTCAAGGAAAGCCTCAGTGCCAATGATCAAATCTTGCTCAAGGGCTCTAACTCTATGAACCTAGCCATGTTGGTAGAAAGTTTAGAAAATGAAACCAAGTGATTTTGTTAAGTATCTGCAAAGAATGATTGCCCTTACAGATACTGGCTTAACCTTTACAAAAGATCCTTTTGACTGTGAGCGCTACGAAGACTTGCGAAGTCTGTTATCTGAAATGTTGAATCAGGTATCAGACCTTGATGCAGACGAAGTGGCAGAACTCTTGAAACCGACCTCCGCTTATGCGACTCCCTTAATGGACGTCCGTGCTTGGATTGTTGAGGATGAGAAGATTTGTCTGGTTAGGGGACAAGGAGAGGATAGTTGGGCTTTGCCAGGTGGCTTTGGTGAAGTCGGCTATTCTCCAACTGAAAATATTCTCAAGGAAATTGAAGAAGAAACCGGTTTTAAAGCCAAAGTTGAAAGACTGCTAGCTGTTTTTGATACCAATCGTTTCCAACTACAGAGCAAACAATATGCAAAGTTTGTTTTTGAATGTAAGCTTCTCGATGGACAATTCCAAGAAAATCAAGAAATCGCTGACCTTCAATTTTTTGCAATTGACCAACTGCCGAATTTATCTGAAAAACGCATTACCAAGGAGCAAATCGAGATTCTTTGGCAGGTTTATCAAGGTCAGAGGGAGCAATATCTTGACTAAGAAGATGATTATCGTATTTCTAAATCCATTTTTGACAAATAGCATGGTATAATAATATGCAGGAAAATTTTGAATTATGAGGAAGACTAGATGAATTTATGGGATATTTTTTTTACAACTCAGCCAACAGAACCACCTAAATTTGACCTTTTTTGGTATGTTAGCCTATTTACGCTCTTAGCCTTGACCTTTTATACAGCCTATCGCTATCGTGAAAAGAAGGTTTACCAACGATTTTTCCAGATTTTACAGGCCGTTCAGTTGATCCTTCTTTATGGTTGGTACTGGGTCAATCATATGCCATTGTCAGAAAGCCTACCCTTTTACCATTGCCGTATGGCTATGTTTGTGGTACTCTTGCTTCCTGGTCAGTCCAAATATAAACAATACTTTGCATTATTGGGAACATTTGGGACATTAGCAGCCTTTGTTTATCCAGTGCCAGATGCTTACCCTTTTCCACATATCACCATTTTATCCTTTATCTTTGGTCATTTAGCACTCTTGGGGAACTCTCTAGTTTATCTATTGAGACAGTATAGTGCGAAATTGCTGGATGTGAAGGGAATTTTTCTCATGACCTTTGCCCTAAATGCCTTGATTTTTGTGGTCAATTTGGTAACAGGTGGGGATTACGGATTCTTGACAAAACCGCCATTGGTTGGAGATCACGGCTTAGTAGCTAATTATTTAATCGTTTCCCTGGCCTTGGCAGCGGCGATTGCGTTGACAAAGAAAATTTTGGAACTATTTTTAGAACAAGAAGCAGAAAAAATGATTGCAAAGAAAGCTTAGAAATGAGCTTTCTTTTTTGTACAATAGACAGATTGTTGACAAAGTTTACAGTGAATGAATTTCTGAACAGAAAAACTCAAAAATTGGCTGGGAAATTTAGGAAAAAAGCAAGCATGATTAAATTTTTTGTGTTATAATCCCGACTTTATCA
>NZ_VMKV01000101.1:0-549 GCF_013276335.1 Streptococcus sp. 2100
TTTTAAAAAGCGTTCCAAACATTCAAAAATAGTTGGGACTTCCCTTAATAAATCTGTTACTTTCTTTTTCAAGATAGCCCAAGCTTGCTCAATAGGATTCAAATCCGGTGAATATGGCGGTAGAGGTAAGAAAAAGTGTTTATCTTGGATGCAGAGTTCATCCAAAATGTTCTTGGGATCAAAACTAGCATTGTCCATGATAATAACATGAGGTGTCTTCAAAGCAGGCAGGAGTTGCGTTTTGAACCACTCCACAAAGAAATCGCTTGTCCTGCTGTTCTTGTAAATCATGGGAGCTATAAACTCTCCGTCTACTTGTCCTGCAACAATTGAAGTTCGCTCAAAACGACGTCCGCTAATCTTTTCATAGACTTTCTCCCCTCTAGGAGCCCCTGCATAAGGACGATAGAGGTAGCGGTCGATTCCTGTTTCATCAATGTATACGATTGGTAAATCGTTTAGGTTATCCAAAATATCAAGAAACTCAGCGACTTTCTCTGGGTCTTGTTCCTTAAAGCTCGTCATCTTTTTTTGAAGTGACCTTCATCT
>NZ_VMKV01000102.1:0-6109 GCF_013276335.1 Streptococcus sp. 2100
TATTGGGCATGGAATGGAACAAAGGGTTCGTGAAGTTTGAAGAACTCAAAAATTACGCCAAAGCTCCATATACAACACCTAAACGAGATTAAAGAACAGCGAAATCCCTTGTCGCGCAAGGGGTTAGCTGCCCTTTTGTATTTTTTAAGTGATAAAGTCGGGAAAAATACAAATGAATAGAAAGTAAATTAGTAAGCTGATGAAATTTTTCTCAAGAGAAGCCTTTTATAGGTGAAAATGGTATAATATAGTGAGAAGGATAGAGGAGAAGTGTAAATTGATCGCACAACTAGATACAAAAACAGTCTATAGTTTTATGGAAAGCGTCATTTCGATTGAAAAGTATGTGAGAGCAGCTAAAGAATTCGGCTACACTCATCTGGCTATAATGGATATTGACAATCTTTATGGTGCTTTTGACTTTCTAGAGGTTACAAAAAAATATGGCATTCATCCTTTATTAGGGCTTGAAATGACTGTGTTTGTGGATGCTCAGGAAGTGAATCTGCGCTTTTTAGCTTTATCTAGTGTGGGCTATCAGCAGTTGATGAAGCTTTCGACAGCCAAGATGCAGGGGGAGAAAAATTGGTCGGTTTTATCTCAGTACTTAAATGATATTGCGGTAATTGTGCCTTATTTTGATGGACTGGAGTCGTTAGAACTAGGCTGTGATTACTATATAGGGGTTTATCCGGAAACACCAGCAAGCGAATTTTATCATCCAATCTTGCCCCTCTATCGGGTCAATGCTTTTGAAAGCAGGGATAGAGAAGTTCTTCAAGTTTTAACAGCGATTAAAGAAAACCTACCGCTTAGAGAAGTTCCCTTGCGCTCACGACAAGATGTCCTTATATCAGCAAGTTCTTTAGAGAAATTATTCCTAGAACGATTTCCACAAGCCTTAGACAATTTAGAAAAGCTGATTTCAGGCATTTCTTACGACTTGGATACGAGTCTGAAACTGCCTCGTTTTAACCCAGCTAGACCAGCAGTAGAAGAGTTGAGAGAACGCGCTGAGCTTGGGCTTGCTCAGAAGGGATTGACTAGTAAAGAATATCAAGACCGTCTAGACCAAGAATTGGCTGTTATTCATGATATGGGATTTGATGATTATTTCTTGGTTGTTTGGGATTTGTTGCGTTTTGGACGACTGAATGGCTACTATATGGGAATGGGAAGGGGTTCTGCAGTTGGTAGCTTGGTTTCTTATGCCTTAGATATTACAGGGATTGACCCAGTAGAGAAAAATCTGATTTTTGAACGCTTTCTCAATCGTGAACGCTATACCATGCCTGATATTGATATTGATATCCCAGATATTTATCGTCCAGATTTTATCAGATATGTTGGTAATAAATATGGCAGTAAACATGCGGCACAAATCGTTACTTTTTCTACCTTTGGTGCCAAGCAATCTCTGCGTGATGTCTTGAAACGCTTTGGTGTTCCAGAGTATGAATTATCCGCAATTACCAAGAAAATCAGTTTCCGTGATAATCTCAAGTCAGCCTATGAGGGCAATCTCCAGTTTCGTCAGCAAATTAATAGTAAGTTAGAATACCAAAAAGCCTTTGAAATTGCCTGCAAGATTGAGGGGTATCCAAGACAAACCTCTGTCCATGCAGCTGGTGTTGTGATTAGCGATCAAGATTTGACCAATTACATTCCTCTAAAGCATGGTGATGAAATTCCACTGACTCAGTATGATGCTCATGGAGTTGAGGCTAGCGGTCTTTTGAAGATGGATTTTCTGGGACTGCGAAATTTGACCTTTGTTCAGAAAATGCAAGAGTTGCTTGCTGAAACAGAAGGGATTAAGATAGCTATCAACGAGATTGATTTGGAAGATAAAGAAACGTTAGCTTTATTTGCTTCTGGCAATACAAAAGGTATCTTTCAATTTGAACAACCTGGTGCCATTCGTCTGCTTAAGCGTGTGCAACCAGTCTGTTTTGAAGATGTCGTAGCGACTACTTCTCTAAATAGACCAGGTGCTAGTGATTATATCAATAATTTTGTGGCAAGAAAACATGGGCAGGAAGAAGTGACTGTTCTGGATCCAGTACTGGAGGATATTTTGGCTCCAACCTATGGTATCATGCTCTATCAGGAGCAGGTTATGCAGGTAGCTCAGCGGTTTGCTGGATTTAGTCTTGGGAAGGCCGATATTTTGCGTCGAGCTATGGGGAAAAAGGATGCTTCTGCCATGCATGAGATGAGAGCTTCCTTTATTCAAGGCTCCTTAGAAGCTGGTCATACTGTGGAAAAAGCAGAGCAGGTCTTTGATGTCATGGAGAAGTTTGCAGGTTATGGTTTTAACAGGTCACATGCCTATGCTTACTCAGCTTTGGCCTTCCAGTTGGCTTATTTCAAAACGCATTATCCAGCCATTTTTTATCAGGTCATGTTGAATTCTGCCAACAGTGATTACTTAATAGATGCACTTGAAGCAGGCTTTGAAGTGGCTCCTCTGTCCATCAACACCATTCCCTATCACGATAAAATTGCCAACAAGTCCATCTATCTAGGATTGAAATCGATTAAGGGAGTCAGTAATGATTTAGCTCTCTGGATTATTGAAAATAGACCCTATTCTAACATTGAAGATTTTATAGCTAAATTACCTGAGAATTATCTGAAACTACCTCTGCTAGAACCTTTGGTAAAAGTTGGTCTTTTTGATTTATTTGAAAAAAATCGTCAAAAAGTATTTAATAACTTAGCCAATCTATTTGAATTTGTGAAAGAGTTGGGAAGTTTATTTGGAGATACTATTTATAGTTGGCAGGAATCGGAGGATTGGACGGAACAAGAAAAATTCTATATGGAACAAGAGCTTTTAGGGATAGGTGTCAGCAAACATCCACTACAAACTATCGCAAGTAAAGCTATTTACCCAATTACCCCAATCGGAAATTTGTCAGAAAATAGCTATGCTATTATTTTGGTTGAAGTTCAGAAAATAAAAGTGATTCGTACCAAAAAGGGTGAAAATATGGCCTTCTTACAGGTAGATGATAGTAAGAAAAAATTGGACGTCACTCTCTTTTCAGACTTATATCGTCAGGTTGGACAGGAAATAAAAGAGGGAGCCTTCTACTATATAAAAGGAAAAATACAATCACGTGATGGCCGTCTGCAAATGATTGCACAAGAAATAAGAGAAGCAGTTGCTGAACGCTTTTGGATACAGGTGAAAAATCATGAATCGGATCAAGAAATTTCACGTATTTTAGAACAATTTAAAGGCTCAATCCCAGTCATCATCCGGTATGAGGAGGAACAGAAAACCATCGTTTCTCCCCATTATTTTGTAGTTAAATCTGATGAATTAGAGGAGAAATTGAATGAAATCGTTATGAAAACGATTTATCGCTAAAAATACGGAAAATAGAAGAATTTTAAAATCAAATGTGGTATAATCAAGAAGACTGTTAAAAGAAAAAGGAGCATAAACCAATATGAAACGTATTGCTGTTTTGACTAGTGGTGGAGACGCCCCTGGTATGAACGCTGCTATCCGTGCAGTTGTTCGTCAAGCAATTTCAGAAGGAATGGAAGTGTTTGGTATCTATGACGGATATGCTGGTATGGTTGCCGGTGAAATTCATCCCCTAGATGCAGCTTCAGTAGGAGACATCATTTCTCGTGGTGGTACTTTCCTTCACTCAGCTCGTTACCCAGAGTTCGCTCAACTTGAAGGGCAACTAAAAGGGATTGAGCAATTGAAAAAACACGGCATTGAAGGTGTAGTTGTTATCGGTGGAGACGGTTCTTACCACGGCGCTATGCGTTTGACTGAGCATGGTTTCCCTGCTATCGGTCTTCCAGGTACAATCGATAACGATATCGTTGGTACTGACTTTACAATCGGTTTTGACACAGCGGTTACAACTGCTATGGATGCTATTGATAAGATTCGTGATACATCATCAAGTCACCGTCGTACTTTTGTTATTGAAGTTATGGGACGTAACGCTGGTGATATCGCTCTTTGGGCTGGTATTGCAACTGGTGCAGATGAAATCATCATTCCTGAGGAAGGATTCAAGATTGAAGACATCGTAGAAAGCATTAAATGTGGTTATGAGTGTGGTAAAAAACACAATATCATCGTCTTAGCTGAAGGTGTGATGTCAGCAGCTGAATTTGGTCAAAAACTTAAAGAAGCTGGAGATACAAGCGACCTTCGTGTGACAGAACTTGGACATATTCAACGTGGTGGTTCTCCAACTGCGCGTGACCGTGTATTGGCGTCACGTATGGGTGCCCATGCTGTTAAACTTCTTAAAGAAGGTATTGGTGGTGTTGCGGTTGGTATCCGTAACGAGAAAATGGTTGAAAACCAAATTCTTGGAACGGCAGAAGAAGGAGCATTGTTTAGCCTTACTGCAGAAGGTAAGATTGTAGTTAACAACCCACACAAAGCCGATATTGAGCTATCTAGCTTGAATAAGAGCTTGTCATAATTTACAATTTAGTTAATAAGACCAAAAAGGTCATATCTATAAAGGAGTCACAAAAATCATGAACAAACGTGTAAAAATCGTTGCAACTTTGGGTCCTGCGGTAGAAATCCGTGGTGGTAAAAAATTCGGTGATGACGGATACTGGGGTGAAAAACTTGATGTTGAAGCTTCAGCTAAAAACATTGCTCAATTGATTGAAGCTGGTGCTAACACATTCCGTTTCAACTTCTCACACGGTGACCACCAAGAACAAGGTGAGCGTATGGCAACTGTTAAACTTGCTGAAAAACTTGCAGGTAAAAAAGTTGGTTTCCTTCTTGATACAAAAGGACCAGAAATCCGTACAGAATTGTTCGAAGGTGAAGCTAAAGAGTATTCATACAAAACTGGTGAGAAAATCCGTGTTGCAACTAAACAAGGAATCAAATCAACTCGTGAAGTGATTGCATTGAACGTTGCTGGTGCTCTTGATATCTATGATGATGTTGAAGTTGGTCGTCAAGTGTTGGTTGACGACGGTAAACTTGGTCTTCGTGTGGTTGCTAAAGATGACGCAACTCGTGAATTTGAAGTGGAAGTTGAAAACGATGGTATCATCGCTAAACAAAAAGGTGTGAATATTCCTAACACTAAAATTCCTTTCCCAGCCCTTGCTGAACGTGATAACGACGATATCCGCTTTGGTCTTGAACAAGGTATCAACTTTATTGCGATTTCATTCGTACGTACTGCAAAAGACGTGAACGAAGTTCGTGCAATCTGTGAAGAAACTGGAAACGGACATGTTCAATTGTTCGCTAAAATCGAAAACCAACAAGGTATCGATAACTTGGATGAAATTATCGAAGCTGCTGATGGTATTATGATTGCTCGTGGTGATATGGGTATCGAAGTACCATTCGAAATGGTTCCAGTTTACCAAAAAATGATTATCAAGAAAGTCAATGCTGCAGGTAAAGTTGTTATCACTGCAACAAACATGCTTGAAACAATGACTGAAAAACCACGTGCAACTCGTTCAGAAGTATCAGACGTATTCAACGCTGTTATCGACGGAACTGACGCTACAATGCTGTCAGGCGAGTCTGCAAACGGTAAATACCCACTCGAGTCAGTAACTACAATGGCTACAATAGACAAGAACGCTCAAACTCTTCTTAATGAATACGGACGTTTGGATTCAGATTCATTTGAACGTAACTCTAAGACAGAAGTAATGGCTTCAGCTGTTAAAGATGCTACTAACTCAATGGATATCAAATTGGTTGTAACTCTTACTAAGACAGGTCATACTGCACGTTTGATTTCTAAATACCGTCCAAATGCTGATATCTTAGCATTGACATTTGATGAATTGACAGAACGTGGATTGATGTTGAACTGGGGTGTTATCCCAATGTTGACAGATGCTCCATCTTCAACTGACGATATGTTCGAAATCGCTGAACGTAAAGCGGTAGAAGCAGGTCTCGTTGAGTCAGGCGATGATATCGTTATCGTTGCTGGTGTACCAGTAGGAGAAGCTGTTCGTACAAATACAATGCGTATCCGCACAGTACGTTAAGAAAAATATAAAAACCTATCATATCCAGCTTTAGAGCTTGTGTGATAGGCTTTTTTGGGCTCTTTGTCAACTGTAG
>NZ_VMKV01000103.1:0-4445 GCF_013276335.1 Streptococcus sp. 2100
AGTTATCGCAAGATTGTCCAAATGTAAAAAAAGATACCTCGACTTGAAAATCGAGGTATTTCTTGTATTTTATACTCAATAAAAATCAAAAAGCAAACTAGGAAGCTAGCCGCAGGTTGCTCAAAACACTGTTTTGAGGTTGTAGATAGAACTGACGAAGTCAGCTCAAAACACAGTTTTGAGGTTGCAGATAGAACTGACGAAGTCAGTAACATATACGTACGGCAAGGCAACGTTGACGCGGTTTGAAGAGATTTTCGAAGAGTTTCAAACATATGCAATGATTCCTGAAAGAGTACAGTTAGGAGAGGGTTATGCCGATTCGAATTGATAAAAAATTACCAGCTGTTGAGATTTTACGGACAGAGAATATCTTTGTCATGGATGATCAACGTGCAGCCCACCAAGATATCCGTCCCTTGAAGATTTTAATTTTAAATCTCATGCCACAGAAAATGGTCACAGAGACCCAGTTGTTACGCCATTTGGCCAATACACCTCTACAACTGGATATTGATTTTCTCTATATGGAGAGCCATCGTTCTAAGACAACTCGTTCAGAGCACATGGAGACCTTTTATAAAACTTTTCCTGAAGTTAAGGACGAGTATTTTGATGGGATGATTATCACGGGTGCTCCAGTTGAGCATTTACCATTTGAGGAAGTGGACTATTGGGAGGAATTTAGCCAGGTGCTTGAGTGGTCCAAGACCCATGTCTATTCGACCCTTTATATCTGTTGGGGGGCTCAGGCTGGTCTTTATCTGCGTTATGGAGTGGAAAAATACCAGATGGACAGTAAGTTATCGGGTATTTATCCTCAGGACACTTTAAAAGAAGGGCACCTTCTTTTAAGAGGCTTTGACGATAGCTATGTTTCCCCTCATTCTCGGCACACGGAGATTTCTAAGGAAGAGGTCTTAAACAAAACCAATCTCGAGATTTTATCAGAGGGTTCTCAGGTTGGGGTTTCGATTTTGGCTAGTCGTGATTTGCGTGAAATTTATAGTTTTGGGCATTTGGAATATGACCGTGATACCTTGGCAAAAGAGTATTTCCGAGATTGTGATGCAGGTTTAGATCCTCATATTCCAGAAAATTACTTTAAGGATGATGATGTCAATCAGACGCCTTGTCTTTGTTGGTTTTCATCGGCAGCCCTCTTTTTCAGTAACTGGGTAAATTATGCAGTCTATCAGGAAACCCCTTTTGACTGGAGAAAAATAGAAGATGATGCATCTGCATTTGGGTATTTATAAGAGGAATTATGACATATTTAGACGCTTTTAAATCAGGGAACTTGGTTTTACCGAGTGCCCTGCTCTTGCATTTTAAGGAACTCTTTCCTTCTAGCGACGATTTTCTGGTTTGGCAATTTTTCTATTTGCAAAATACGACAGGCTTAGAAGAAATGTCGCCAAGCCAGATTGCTGAAAGGATTGGCAAGGAAATTTCGGATGTCAACCAGTCCATTTCCAATCTGACGGAGAGGGGACTTCTCCAGTATCGTACTATCGAATTAAATGGCGAAATCGAATTGCTTTTTGATGCTAGTTTGGCTTTGGAACGTTTGGATGACTTGCTTGGAGCTATTGCTTCGAGTTCAGACCAGTTGATACCTCAAAATCATCTTAAGGATTTGGTGGAAACCTTCCAGCAGGAGTTGGGACGCTTGTTGACGCCTTTTGAGATTGAGGATTTGATGAAGACACTAAAGGAAGATGGAACCAGTGCTGACTTGATTAAGGAAGCTCTTCGTGAAGCTGTTTTGAATGGAAAACCAAACTGGAAGTACATCCAGGCGATTTTGAGAAACTGGCGACATGAAGGTATCAAAAGTGTGGCTCAAATCGAGGCTAAGCGGGCAGAAAGAGAAGCAAGCAATCCTCAGTTGACACAGGTATCGGCAGATTTCAGAAATGCTATGGATCTCTGGAAGGATTAATCCATGTCAGCAGGCTTGAAATCCGAGTAAGATTTGCAAGCTGTGTCTAATTGTGATAAAATAAATAGAAAATAAATTGAAAAAAGAGGTATGTGAAATGTCACGTAAACCATTTATCGCTGGTAACTGGAAAATGAACAAAAATCCAGAAGAAGCTAAAGCATTCGTTGAAGCAGTTGCGTCAAAACTTCCTTCATCAGATCTTGTTGAAGCAGGTATCGCTGCTCCAGCTCTTGATTTGACAACAGTTCTTGCTGCGGCAAAAGGTTCAAACCTTAAAGTTGCTGCTCAAAACTGCTACTTTGAAAATGCAGGTGCCTTCACTGGTGAAACAAGCCCACAAGTTTTGAAAGAAATCGGTACTGACTACGTTGTTATCGGTCACTCAGAACGCCGTGACTACTTCCATGAAACTGACGAAGATATCAACAAAAAAGCAAAAGCAATCTTTGCAAACGGTATGCTTCCAATCATCTGTTGTGGTGAGTCACTTGAAACTTACGAAGCTGGTAAAGCTGCTGAATTTGTAGGTGCTCAAGTATCTGCTGCATTGGCTGGATTGACTGCTGAACAAGTTGCTGCATCAGTTATCGCTTACGAACCAATCTGGGCTATCGGTACTGGTAAATCAGCTTCACAAGACGACGCACAAAAAATGTGTAAAGTTGTTCGTGACGTTGTAGCTGCTGACTTTGGTCAAGAAGTTGCAGACAAAGTTCGTGTTCAATACGGTGGTTCTGTTAAACCTGAGAACGTTGCTTCATACATGGCTTGTCCAGACGTTGACGGTGCCCTTGTAGGTGGTGCGTCACTTGAAGCTGAAAGCTTCTTGGCTTTGCTTGACTTTGTAAAATAATCAGTAAGTAGCAAAAGCTAGGTGGAACAGCATTCAGATGTCTGTTCCATTTTTTATAGGAGAGGAAAGATTGAAAACAAAATTTGTATGTATAGGGCTAGCAAGCCTTTGCTTACTTGGCGTAAGAGTTTCAGGAATTGCGGCAGATGAAACAAGTGGAAGCACAGTTTCAGAAAAATCTAGTCTATCAACAGGAACTTCATCAACTAGTAGCAATGAACAGAGAAACAGTGTCTCTGCCCACTGGGATGGAGATTATTATGTAAAGGCTGATGGTTCTAAAGCTCAAAGTGAATGGATTTTTGATAATAACTACAAAGCTTGGTTTTATCTCAAATCAGACGGTCGTTATGCTCAAAATGAGTGGCAGGGCAATTACTACCTGAAATCAGGTGGCTATATGGCTCAAAACGAGTGGCTTTATGATAATAATTACAAGAGTTGGTTTTATCTCAAGTCAGATGGGGCTTATGCTCATCAAGAATGGCAATTGATTGGAAATAAGTGGTACTACTTCAAGAAGTGGGGTTACATGGCTAAAAGCCAATGGCAAGGAAGTTATTTCTTGAACGGTCAAGGTGCCATGATGCAAAATGAATGGCTTTATGATCCAGCCTATTCTGCTTATTTTTATCTCAAATCCGATGGAACTTATGCTAACCAAGAGTGGCAAAAAGTGGGCGGCAAATGGTACTATTTCAAGAAGTGGGGCTATATGGCTCAGAATGAGTGGCAAGGCAACTACTATTTGACTGGAAGTGGTGCCATGGCGACTGATGAAGTGATTATGGATGGCGCTCGCTATATCTTTGCGGCCTCTGGTGAGCTCAAAGAAAAGAAAGATTTGAATGTCGGCTGGGTTCACAGAGATGGTAAACGCTATTTCTTTAATAATAGAGAAGAACAAGTTGGAACCGAACATGCTAAGAAAGTTATTGATATTAGTGAGCACAATGGCCGTATCAATGATTGGAAAAAGGTTATTGATGAAAATGAAGTAGATGGTGTCATTGTTCGTCTAGGTTATAGCGGTAAAGAAGACAAGGAATTGGCGCATAACATTAAGGAGTTAAACCGTCTGGGAATACCTTATGGCGTCTATCTCTATACCTATGCTGAAAATGAGACTGATGCTGAGAATGATGCTGAACAGACCATTGAACTTCTGAAGAAATACAATATGAACTTGTCTTACCCTATCTACTATGATGTTGAGAACTGGGAGTATGTGAATAAAAGTAAGTGTGCTCCGAATGATACAGGTACTTGGGTTAAGATTATCAACAAGTACATGGAGACGATGAAGCAGGCGGGTTATCAAAATGTGTATGTCTATAGCTATCGTAGTTTATTACAGACGCGTTTAAAACACCCAGATATTTTAAAACATGTAAACTGGGTAGCGGCCTATAACAATGCTTTAGAATGGGAAAACCCTCATTATTCAGGAGAAAAAGGTTGGCAATATACCTCTTCTGAATACATGAAAGGAATCCAAGGGCGCGTAGATGTCAGCGTTTGGTATTAAGCTCTGATTAGAAAGAGGGATGTGATAGTAGCACCCTCTTTTTCTTTGTTTTATGATAGTTTATCCTCGAGTAAATTCAAGAACTTGCTCGGAAATGAATCTTATACTCAATGAAA
>NZ_VMKV01000104.1:0-690 GCF_013276335.1 Streptococcus sp. 2100
TTACTATCATGTCCTTGAACAAATATTAGCCAATCACGGTATTCCCCTTCAAATTATAGTAGATTGAAACTAGAATAGTACACCTCTACTTCTAAAACATTGTTAGAAATCGATTTGACTGTCCTGATCGGTTTGTCCTATTCTTATTTCATTTTACTATACTTTCAAACCTAGCCGTTTCTCAATAAAACGACTAACTGAATACATCACACGCTTAGCGGCTGCCTCGCTTCCGACCGTCATCACACAATCATCTGCGTAGCGCACAAATCGAAGTCCCCTCTTTTCTAATTCCTTGTCCAATTCATTAAGCATGATATTGGATAAGAGAGGAGATACATTTCCTCCCTGTGGTGTGCCAACTAGCGTTTTATGACGTTGACCGTTAATGATAACACCTGAATGAAGATACTGACGAATCAAGGATTCCCTATCTCCGTCTTCGATTATGTTATGTACTAAGGACATCAATCTATCTTGAGGAACCCTATCGAAAAATTTCTCTAGGTCTATATCCACTATCCACTCATAGCCGTCATTTAAGTACTCTAAGAGCTTGGACAATGGCTTGTTGGATTATCCTATCCATCACTGTCGGAATCCCAAGCTGAAGGACACCTCCATTGGGTTGGGGGATTTCAACTCGCAGGACTGATTGAGGTTTGTATTTCC
This sequence comes from Streptococcus sp. 2100, assembly GCF_013276335.1. Taxonomy (NCBI): domain Bacteria; kingdom Bacillati; phylum Bacillota; class Bacilli; order Lactobacillales; family Streptococcaceae; genus Streptococcus; species Streptococcus sp. 2100. The sequence goes on from NZ_VMKV01000104.1 coordinate 673, forward strand.
TCTGTTTTATCAGCTCCT
>NZ_VMKV01000105.1:0-7352 GCF_013276335.1 Streptococcus sp. 2100
TTGTTATGACGCGCTTACTCTCTATATCAGTCTAAGTGGTTAAATAATGGCGATAAAATAAGGAAGCCGTGAAAAACTACCTCCCAAATGAAAAGGAATTAAGCAACCAAACGCTACTTAATTCCTTGAAATTGTCTCATCACCTCTATTAGCCTTTAAATTTTGAAAGACTCTATTTGCTAATCAATATTTGTCAATACTAACCCTTTCAATCAATTCATTAGTTATCTAAACTAAGTCTATTAATAAATCCAAAAAGAGTATCAATAGTAAAGTAAACTAAATAATTGAGTTATAAATAGCTATTTTCACAAAACTGTTTCATCATCACACCATCTCAGTACATAAACCATTTTTTCATCTATAGCTTTTGTCTTAATCTTAATCTTTTTTCTTTAATCCAAGAAATGCACCTAAGGTAAACATTATTCCGGCAACCAATGACGTGAAGACTTCGCTAACTGTTCCGGTTTTTGGCAACCTATCATTGTTAGTAGTTGATTTACTATCAATATTGGTATCTTTATTAGCTATGTTCTCTGGTTCATTAAGATAAACTTCCTTCTCATTTTCAAAGTTTTTATCATTTTTATCAGGAACTGGAGCTGTAACATCCTTAGTTGAATCAGATCTTTGACTTTCATCTAATTGACTATAATTTACTTGTACAGGAACTGTAGTTTTGACATCTTTAGTTGAATCAAATTTGTGTGAATGATCTTCTCTTTGTAAATCCTCTTTTCTGTGACTCTCATCTAATTGATTATGATTTGCTTGCACCTTATCTTTCTTTTTGGATACATCAAAAGTAGGTTTATTTTCCTCCTCCTTTTTCTCCTCTATTTTCTTGAATACAGGTTTTATAAGGGTATCTTTTGATAGATTAATAACATAGCCAGCGTCTTTTTTACCTTCGAAACCAGCAATTTCCCAACCATCAAATTGATAGCCTTTTTCTAATTCACCCTTATAGACAGGTAAAATAAAATCTTCTTCCGGCACTATCTGAGAACTCATTTCTTTTCCATTTTGAATGGTCACAGTCACCCTATGAGGTTTTAATTCGCTCATTTCTCCCGTATCTTTATTTAAAATAAATTCTTTTACGGTTGTATTTCTTGCGAAATCTTTTACAAGAATCTTAATATTTAGTGTCTTATCTGTTAGTTGTTTAATATCATCAAATGATGTATATTCTTTTCCATTTACATAAATATGTTGTTCTTGAATCTCACCATCGAATCCATTATTTCTTTTATCATTGATGTTAAAGACTACAGATTTTCCATCAGCATATTCGATACTAGTATTTCCCTTAGGATCAATGTTTACTTCGGGTTTAACATTATCATATAAAAACTGATAGTGGACTCCAACTGCTTTCGCATTCAAATCGCTATAGCCAGTTTGAAGATAAACATTTCCATCCATATCTGTTACCTTATCTGGAAATCCGTTTGCTTTATAGTCTTTCATTCCCCAGTCCATGATGTCACCGTCTTTAACATTAAGCTTAACGTTAAAATCTCTAGTGTTATCAATGTGTAAATCTCCGTAGATTAAATAATTATCTACAACCGATTCATTAACTCTCAATTCCCAGTTAAAACCACCCTTATCAGAAATCTTACCTCTTAAATAAAATTCTGGATTTCGTACATAAATTTTATTAGATTTAGATGGATTAAAGTAGTTCTTATCCATTGAAAGGTTTACTGGTTTGGTATCAATAAATAACATGGAGCCATCTTCTTTTATAGCTTCTACATTAGAATATTCCTCCCCATGATACTCTTTATTATCTTTACCAAATAATACAAGTTTAGAGGAATCTGTCACAAGATTTCCATCTTTATCGATTGCTTCCCCTTTATCATTCATGTTAAAGGTAAACACTTGATATCTTACAATGTTAAAGCCGTCCAAAGCCGACATTAATACTGATTGAGTGCTTCTTCCATCTTTAACATTTCTACTATCAGCATAAATTGTTGTTTCTGAAAGGACTCTTAGATTAGGATTGGTCTTTTGTATTTTTGCTATATCTTCCTTGCTATAAACTCCATTCCCTGCTAACATATCCGTTTTTCCAGGATTATAGGTAGTCACTTTTAGTGCATAGCCTTTTCTTAGAATGATGTTATCCTTTAACAGATATTGTTGTTTTTCTGAATCAGAATAGATTTTACCAGATTCCATTTCAGTTAAATTGTTTGGTTTGTTCTTTGAAAGATCTCCTTCTCCTAATTCGATTACATTCCCATAACTTGATGCATAGGGATATTCTGTTTTAGTTTCCTTATTTTTTTCAGGCATTCTAATTTTAGTTTTAGCTTTTGTTTCACCCTTATCTTTTACAAGGATATTCATATCACCCGTAAAGGATAGACCATCGACTACATCATTTGTGTTTGCAAATAAGTCAAAGGTTAGAGTTTTAGTTTGTGGGTCGTATTTACTTGCCTTAATTTCTATTAATTTGAAGTCATTGCCATAGTAAGCCTTAGCATTTTTGGATACATTACTTACTTTTCCAAGAATTTCAAAATGTCCATCCTTTGATGGGCTTAATACTCCACCAAGTTTTGATTTAACATCATCAAGTTTCTCAGTTTCATATTCTAGAGCACTCTTATCTTCATAGGCAGTTATATTTCCTTCATCGTCATATTGATAATCAAGCTCTACTGTTCTTTTTCCACCAGTTACAAAGTCATATTCTTCCCTATATTTCTTTTTAATGAGTTTCTTTAGGTCTTTATTTTCAAAGTCTCTAATTGTTGAAATAGTTTTATTTATTTCAAGGCTAGCTTCTCCCTCAACTGAACTTTCTTCAGCTGGTTTTGAATCTTCATCCTTAGCTTGATTATTATTGGTATTTTCCTCTGGGCTCTTTGCATTTTTGAGTTTTTCTTCAGAAATTTCACCTAGTTTTTCATATTTAGAAGCATCTTTGTCAGGATCTACTAGGTAATAAGAAATCATTCCTTTTTCATCAGCTTGGTCATCAAATTTAATTCTATGGATTTTGGTGAAGTTGCTTGCACCATCTAGGGCGATTACTTCGATGATTTTTCCTCTTAAATCTCCTGCTCCGCTAATTTCGTAGATAGTATTTCCATCTTTATCAAGCTTCCTATTTCTTCCCTCACCCTCTCCGGCGTAAGTTACATCAAGACTTTTCTCAACATCTCCATACTTATCGACAAGAGCTGCACCTGCGTACCATACTTCGTTGGCTACTTCTTCAAATTTCTCAGGATGTTCTTTTTGGTCTCTAGCAAACAAGGTTTCGTGTTTGTACTCATCCTTTACCTTGTGGTAGGTATCTTTTGCGATCAATTTAATTTTATCTGGATTAGAAAAATCAATTGAAATAATTTTTGGAGCTGTATTATCAATTTTTACTGGTATATAAGAAACTTGCCATGGATAATCCTTGGTTAATCTATATTTGAATTTGTAGAAGTATTGACCCTCAGCTATTGATTCAAATTGTCCTCTTATCCTAGTAGCTGGATCTTGGTTATCCTTACTTTCTGGTTCATTTTCTTCTCTACCTCTAGGGTTATAGATGAGTCCATCCCACTTCAAATCACCCCAAACTTTTAGTTTAGATGATTTGATTCCCTTTGCATCATTGCTTTTAGAATTTAAAATTCCTCTAATAAAGTGTTCTCTCGAAATGACTTTTAAGTCTCTTTGATTTTCTCCCTCTTTATTTGTATTTACTATTGAAATCAATCCTTCTTCTGCACTTCTTAATACAAGTGGAGAAGGTGTTAATCCTCTTTCTAGTGAAACACTTTGTGGTTCTCCCTTTGAGTCAAGTGGATATACCCTAGCAACATTAGATCCACTAGTGGATTCTGCATGAATACCTTGGTTGTTAAAGGCAAATAAGTCTGGGTCTTGGTCTAGTGATGTAATATTTTTATCTTTTCTGTTTTGAATAATAGCTGCTGGATTAAATTTATCTATACCATGTTCTCCACCAATACCCTTGTTCAAGGTTCCAGGAATTTTCGGTTTACCATCATCATCATAACCTTCCATTGTTTTTGATTTTGAACCCTCTTCCCAGGCCCATTTATCAAGGATTGGTTCGTGATTCCAATTCCCAGCAAATCCCATTAGAGGCATCGACAAAGAAGGTTGGAAGTTTATTTTCTTCCCGTTAGAGTTTAGAGCTTCCATTTCTTCCACTGACTCAAAATGAATAAATGATTCTACAAATTTATTTTTGTCTTTAGCCTCTCCAACATTTATAACCGCATTCAAATCAAAGCTAGAATTTGCGCCTATAGTGAAAGTATCATGCTCAAATGTGATATTTGCTCCTTTGATTTTTTCTGGATGGATTTCTGGAACAATTTGCTTACCATCTGGAGATTTTTCATCTTTGTATGTTTCATCCAGCTTTAATCTATCAGTTAGAGAATCTGTAGTTATCGCTGATGCTGAAACTTTAAAGGTCAAAGGTCTGTTTGATGTATTGTGAAGCTTAATTGTAAAATATTTTTCTTCTCCTTTTATTTCTTTAAGAGAAATAGAACCATAAGAGTTTACCAAACCTTTAGAATCCTTGTTTTTGAAAGTCGCTACAACTTCATTTCTCAAAGCATTGGCCACATTAATTAGGCCTGCTCCCTGTTGTCTAGGTGATGCAAAGTATTGGCTTTTTTCTTTCCAAGACGTTGCGTCCATCATCGGTCGCGCAGTATTTTGTAGAGCAATTTTTGTAAGACTTGTAAGGTCTATTTTGTCATCTCCCTCAAGATTTCTCAATACAGGTCTTTCAAGCATTTCCTTTAACTTCGGTCTAATCAAAACAGTAGAAGCTGCTACGATTGGAGTTGCCATACTGGTTCCTGACATATAGCCATAAGTTGATTTACCATTAATGACATTAAGCGTGGATTTAATATTTTTACCAGGTGCTGAAACATCGGGTTTTAAAAGTAAATCTATTCTTGGCCCCCAAGATGTGGATCCTGCTGGAACGATGATATCTTCTTTATAGAGTTCTTTGTCTGTGTCAGGTGCAAACTTAAAGTCAATCTCTTTTTCGTCACCTACATTCGGTTTGTTGGAATTAAAACTTTCCATATCAATTGGATAGTATTGCTCCAATTTATCTTTAAAATCTTCTTTATTATTTCTTTTGACTTCAGTTTTTTTATCAGGATTAATCATGTTCCATAGCTTTACACCATCATCTCCTGAAATTGAAAACACTTGACTTTTAGTACCTTCATCCGCTTCATATCCCATAGCTGGAAGCTCTGTCCAATTATCTCTATTGTAGTAATTGACAGTATTTACAACCATAATGGCGCGTGCGCCCTTATCCGTAGCTTTTTTAAAAGCATTTTTTAAATCCTTTGTATAAATTCTATCCATTACTGCAATTTTGCCCTTAAGATCCAAACCTATCAAATCTTGGTCTTGGCCCTTGCCTATATATACAAATTTCAATTTACTAGGAGCTTTTGAACCATCTTCATTTGTTGTGATTTTATTCTTATCGAAAAAGGCCCCTATATTTCTGTATTTAAAACTTTCTCCACCTATGTTAACTTTATCAAACTCAACTGTTTGATTTTTAGCAGATGCAACCGCTATCGCATCTTCATGTGCTGCTGTTCGCGTTACATTTCCAGTGTCGGTCATTTTCAGATGATTATTTGCCACTAAATCCCAAGAAGAACTTGAAGCAGAAGTCGCATAGTTACCCGTAGCGACAACCATTGGAATGCCTGCTTTTCTTAATGCTCTAATAGCTTGCCAATATTTCTCACCTACAAGACCTGTTCCTGTAAAACCAGATGATACCGAAACAACATCAACGTTGTGTTTGATAGAATCTTCAATAGCATGAAACATTGTTTCATCCCCTGCGAACCCAGATCCTGCGTCAGAGTACATTTTATAAGAGAAGATCTGTGCATTAGGTGCAATTCCATCTATGCCATTAAAGTTCTTGATGTCTTTTTCAGTATCATTTCCAGCAAGAATCCCTGCAATATGCATCCCATGGGGATCAAAATAATCACTTCCATCATCAGCTCTTTCTACGGTAATTTTACCACCATTATAATAATTAAAAGCATGAGGAATTTTATCACTCAACCAATAATTTTTATCAGTGCCTTTTAAGTCTTCTTTTTTAAATCTCATTGAGGCTTTGGCATCATCATCAATCCTCATGGCCTTATGCCTATAATCTGTCCCGGTATCGATATTTGAAATGACCATACCTCTACCATCAAAGTTTTTCCCAAATTGAGCATTAATGGCCTTTAGGTAATCGATAGCCTCCTCAACTCCAATTTCCTTTCTGGCATGATTCATCATGGGTTGGACTTTTTGTGCCCTTTCAACCGATGAGATACCTTCTATGTGTTTAATTTTGTCCAAGTTATCTGGAGTTGTTTCTATGGCACTACCGTTAAAAATTCTATCATAAGTATATAAAACTTTTGTATTCTTAAGACTGGATAGTCCCTTGATTGCTTTTTCTCTAGACTCTTCATCTTTAAATTCAGCAATATAGACAAGTCTATCCTCTTTTTTGGGACTTTCTGAGTCTTTACTTGCAGACGAGTCCGCTTTATCTCCTTGGGATTGATTGGAATTTTCTTCTTTGCTTGTTGCTTCTTCATTGCTAGTGCTATTGTCTATCACAGGATTTTTACTAACAACTTCTTTTTCCTCAATAATTGTTGTTTTCTTTTCTTCAGTATCCTTTGAAGCTTCTATAGCATGATGAATCTCTTCATGTTTCTCTTTATTTTCTGTTTCCTTATCTACTACTACTTTTTCTTTATCAGAGATATTTAAAGCATCTTCAGAGCTAGATATATCTGCTAAGACTACCTTATTAGGGGCATAGGCTGCTAAAATAACTGCAGCTGTGGTTAATGACAATACTGTACTTTTTTTCATTTTAATTCCTTACATATTTATTTAACTTCCAATAGATAGAAAACTTTAACTTTGCTAGCCTTTGTTATAAAAAGTTTTACTAAGTATTATCTAGGAAATAGAGTAGTACATTTATATATAATTGTTAGCTCTCCATAAAAATAGTATATCATTTTTTAAATTTAAGTCAAGAAAAATTAATATGTGTTAATTTATTTTTTAATACACATTAAAAATATAGAGTCAAAAACTTTCGTAGTTAGCTGGGGTACATTGTCAGAACATTCACACCATCAAAAATAGTAGCAATCAAATTGAACCACTACCAAAATCACAAAGTCAAACATCATTGATGAAATATCAGCGCTATTAAACAATATAAATAACCGCTAAGAATAAGACTTAACCCCAAATCATTCATACCT
>NZ_VMKV01000106.1:0-1996 GCF_013276335.1 Streptococcus sp. 2100
TGATTATGGCTCTTATTATGGGAAGATACCTATGAATTGGGTACAGACAACATTAAATTATATAGGAATAATTAGTACTGGTAACACGCCATCTAAAAATAGCCCTGAAAACTACGGCGGCGAAATACCATTCTATAAACCTGCTGATTTATTACAAGGAGAACTATACAATGCAACTGAATATTTATCGGTTCTAGGAAATACAAAATCCAGAAAAATAAAAGCAGGTTCTATTTTAATAAATGGTATTGGAAATATTGGAATTGCTGGGATTGTTCGTGTTGATGGAGCGTTCAATCAACAAATGCATGGCATAGAAGTATTTAATTTTGTCAACTCAAAATTTTTACTTTTAGCTATACAGTCTGATTTTATGCAAAAACAATTCAAGAACAATACATCATCTACCACTATTCCTATATTAAACAAAACTAGATTTTCTCAAACTATAATTAATTTTCCAGGTATACGTACACAAAAATTAATAATTACTAAAGCTGAGAAACTTTTTGAAAAAGTAAATCAATTTTAGCGACAATTCTCTTTTGTTCTAAAACTGAAGGAATACCTATTATTTTAGATTTTAGATACGAATAATGTCGAGCATAGCCCCTGTTCCTAACAAATAATAGCGTATAGTCTAAGTGGTATTTTAAAAATTTTGCAGATAAGCAAATTGGAGACAGAATTTTTACTCCGTCTGCACCAACAACAAAAGGGAAGTCTATAATCTTAAGATTTCTTGTATGGTCACCAAATATTACAACGTTTGTTTTATAGTCTAGAATCTTAGAAAAATTATTAGAAAATCCTTCAACTAATATTTTAGATTGACTAACTACTGGAATCTTGCCCTCTTTTACAATTTCAGACTGTTTTATTTGATAAGGCTTAGCTGAAATAGTTGTTACAATTTTTTCTAAAGGAGCTAGCAACCAAGTTGATCTTCTTGGAAAATCTATTTCAATTTTAATGTTATTCAGATAATAAGAGCCATAATCACAAAAAAATAGCAGATGGTCAATTTGACCACCTGTTATTTTTTTACCAATTAACAATTTTATCTACAATATTTTGTTGTTCAGTAGCTGTTTTCCTTAGATAAATTCGAGTAGTTTCTATACTTTCGTGTCCCATCAAATCTGCAAGCAAGGCAATATCATTATACTTCGATAAAAAATTCTTAGCAAATAAATGTCTAAAAGAATGAGGGTAAATTACTTTAGGATTCATTTTGTATTTATCAGCATAATTTTTTAACTGTTGAGCAACTCCTCTTGCTGTAATTGGTTCATTAAATTTATTCAAAAATAAATAACCACTTCGGCGATTTTCTGATTCTAACCAACTAAGACAACTATTTCTTAATTTTTTAGGAATGTACAGTCTACGAATTTTACCACCTTTTGAGTAAATGTCAAAATAACCGATTTCTACATGCTCTACTTTTAGTTTAATAAGCTCACTTACACGAGCCCCAGTTGCACCTAAAAACCAAACGACAAAATGCCATTTTAAAATACCATCTTTTTTCAAACTACGTTTAAGAAAAAGGTAATCAGCATAGCTAATGACATCTTCTAAAAACGGTTTTTGCTGTACTTTGACAAATTTTAATTTCAAATCATCATGACCAATAAAAGTCAGATATTTATTTACTCCTTGTAGTCGCAAATTGACAGTTTTAGGTTTAAAATTGTCTAATAAATATCCCTTGTATTCAAATAAATCTTCCATTTTGAGTTCATAATTCTCCAAGAAAAATCGAACACCATAAAGGTACGAACGCACAGTATTTTCAGCTAAACCAGCTTTCTTCAAATGTAATTCAAATTCTTTCAACGTAAAACTCCTATCTTATGTTTGATAGAAATTCCACCGCACGTAAAACTATTATACTAAATTAGTGCGTCAATATGGGCGAAAAATTGTTCGATTTTATCAACGATTCTGGATTGTTCAGGAAGGGGTGGGAGTGGGATTAGAATAGAAGCAA
>NZ_VMKV01000107.1:0-1118 GCF_013276335.1 Streptococcus sp. 2100
CAAGTAATCAGAACTTTCTCTTTGACAAGTGGAGAATCCTTCTTCGTTCCCAGCTTGCGTTCACGTAGATAGGACTTCTTTGCGAAGGTCAACTCCTTATTAAATTGCCAATCGTTTGGATTTAGAATTTGTGTTTGTAGCTCCTTTGAGGCGCCACGCCGTCCACGATGCTTCTGGGAGAAGAGCCATCCATCTTTTTGATGAATCATCTCAGAAATATTGTAAGAGCTATTCATAGCCTTATCGGCCACCACCACAATACGCTCAATTCCAAACTGTTTTTTAACTTCCTCAACAGCTGGAAGATAGGTAATAGGATCTGTTTGATTTCCTCTAAATAACTTATAACTGATGGGAATTCCATTCGTATCCATAAATAATCCTAATTGGACAATGGGTTTGGGACGATGTTCCTTACTAGGACCTCGCCTTCTTAGTCCTTCTTTTAGAATTTCACCATCAACTGAAACAACCGTCTCATCGGGGATATCTGTTTCAAAGTAGTAGTTCGTTACATCGTAGAAAACTAAACGTGCTTCACGCTTGGTCATGCGACTCACTTCTTTATGAAGATGAAGCAGAAGTTTTTCTTTCAAGGTATCCAACTTATCTAACGAACGATAAATAGCGTTGAGGCTTATTTCCCAATGACCAAATAAGTTTACTTGAGAAGCATAAGTAGATAACTTACTATCTGGATTGAGGACTCTCTGAAAAACTAATAGTTTTAAAACTTGAGCCAAATCGTACTCTGATTTCGATTTCACTGTCTTTAGAAACTCGGTTAGTTTTAACTCTTCAAACAGGTTATCCAAGACCATCCAACCATAGGACTGATCCACCTCATTCATAGGAGCCAGTAGGTCATAGCTTACTTGAAAGAATTGAGGTTCTGTTAGTAGACCTTCCTTTGCCTCACGTTTCAAACGTTCTAAGATATCAGGTTCCTCTACCTCTAGTTCATCTAAGAGACCATATTTTTTCAAAATACGCTGTCTGACTTTTCCATCTTTTCGATATCCCTCCACAAGATAGACATGAGTACGCCCTTCTTTGTTGGTTGTTGTTTTAATAAATGCCATACTCTATTATAGCATACATAATTATATACAACAAAC
>NZ_VMKV01000108.1:0-2768 GCF_013276335.1 Streptococcus sp. 2100
CACAACTGTCAAAGTCCCGAATCTGACATTTTTTACCTCCGAAGCTGGGAAAGACAGTCCCAGTTCATACTTTGTACCCAAGGGCATACTGTATGATTTTATCAAAAAAAGCTGGAACTGTCACGAACTATGGTATAATAAGAGAATGAACTATCCAAAAATTGATTTAAAAACAATTCGTCAGGAGTCAAAACATTTTCAGGCTGACACCCCCCGTCTCTTTCTCCTCTATATCCTTCCCAGTATGCTGGTCATCTTATCTGGTTTTCTTAATCCCTTATCTCGGATCCACGTGACTGTTTTAGAACAGCCATTTTTCAGCATACTTGGTCAAATACTTCAAGCCTACCTCTTTCCTCTACTAGTCTCCTTTATCGGGACTATTCTTTTGACCAGTTCCGTCTATGCAACCCTGACACTCATGAAAGATTCTAAAACGGAGCCATCTGTAAAAAACAGCCTAGCTCTCTTTGATGAGGAGCGCTTTTCTCAAACCTTTTTGACCCTACTTCTCAAACGTTTCTATCTCTTTTTATGGAGTATCCCTAATTTACTTGGGATTTACTTCCTCTTTTATAGTAGCTTTTTAGCCCAAAAATTCGTCACCCTACATCCTGAGTTTCCAAATCTAGATCTCTCATCAGTTGAAACCGAGCGTTTCCTCATGGTCTTTGGACTCTACTTTCTTGCAAGTCTCATCTTGATCATTGTAGGAAATATCCTCTATATTCCACAGTATTATGCCTATTCACAGGTGGAATTTCTTCTCTGTTATAGTCTAGACCTAGGACAGGCCTCACCAAGACGAATCCTAAAAACTAGCCGTTCCTTTATGAAGGGCTACAAGTTCCAGCACTTTGTCCTAGATTTACAGCTTCTTCCTTGGTACTTCCTCAATTGGATTACCTTTGGCATTGCTAGTTTTTTACTCCTACCTTATATCCAATGTACTAAAATCAGCTTTTATAGAGCAGTACTTAGAGCAGCACTTAGTAAAAAATACCAACTAAACTACCCCTGGTAGGGCTAGTTTTTCACTCCTACCCTACATTCAAATTAATTAATAAAATGAGTTTTTACCGAGCAGTATTGGCCCGAAAACGTCCAAAAGCTTGAAGGTTTTTCCCCTCAAGCTTTTTTCTATCAATGAGTTTCTCCGCCTACCAACTTGAGTTCCTGATCTCCATGTTCTATTATAGCGCCGATTGCTGCTTCTATCCCTCGCCGAATATCCACTAAACTCATAGCTGGAGTAGTCGGTCTGTTCACCACCTGTTCCATCATATAAGGAATATGCATAAAACCTGCCTTAACATATGGAGATTTCTTTTCTACCAAATAGAGAGCCTGATACATCAAATGGCTGCAGACAAAAGTCCCTGCCGTATTGGAAACAGAGGCCGGTAAGCCCTCTTTTTTTATAGCTTGAACCATCGCTTTAATCGGCAAACTACTAAAGTAGGCCGAAGCACCATCTGGGCGAATGGGACGGTCAATCGGTTGATTATCTTCGTTATCAGAAATGCATGCATCGTCTTGATTAATGGTCACTCGTTCAGGTGTCAAACTAGTTCTTCCACCAGCTTGCCCAATACAAAGGACAAAGTCAGGTTGATAACGATTCATCTCTTCTTCCAATACTTGAGCAGATTTGTGAAAAACTGTCGGCACCTCTAGCCAACGGACCTCAGCACCATGGATTTCAGCTGGTAAACCTTTAATGGCCTCCAAAGCTGGATTGCCCTTTTCCCCTCCAAAGGGCTCAAAACCTGTCACTAATACTTTCATTTCTAACTCCTCAAAACAAATTCAATGAGACTTTTTCTTAAAAACAAGTATAACATATTTCCCTTATTCCGGAGTGAAAAGGACTAGCGAGACTAAGATTGACCTTTGAACTTATTTAAAGAGAAAAATACTAATCAAGGCTAAAATAGCTGGCTCACCTTGCTTCAAAATAATTTTCTTATCTGCTGTGAGAGAGCCATAAGCCGCAGCACCAATCACAAATAAAACAAAAATAGTCACAATTTCTAAATTCTGTGAGAAATAAATCCCATACAGGAGAAAGACTCCTAGCAGAGCATTATAAATCCCTTGATTTTTAAACAGTGAACTTACCGACGGACGAGCTAGTTCTTCCCTGTCCATGTTAAAGACACGACTAGTCGCTTCTGATTGCGTTGCAATACTTTCCAAATAAAAAATGTAAAAATGCTCCAAAGCAACGATTGTTGCTAAAATAATTGTAATAATTGACATCTATTTCTCCTTAAATTTCTATATTTTCAATGCTCAAAACCAATTTGTTTAATAAACGGCTGAATTCTGTTCTCTCAGACTCTGTTAAGATACTTTCCATCTCTTTCTTAACCTTGATATGCTGCAGAGGTGGATTCATCACTAACTGCTCCTTGGCATACTTCGTAGCCTCTACCAAGACTTCTCGCTGATTTTCAGGATTACGATGACGCTCCACCAAACCTTCCTTTTCTAAAATCTTAAAATGCCGTGTCAAAGCAGCCTGATCAATCTTCAAACGCTCCTGAACCGCTATTTGATTACAAGGGGAATGCTTCAACAAAAATAATAAAATCTGATACCGTGTCAAACTAATCCCAAGCCTTTTTTCAAACAATTGCGTACTCGCTTGCTCAGACAAGCGGAGTTGATACAGTAAATCTTGAATCTCTATCATTTCTTCCTCCTTTCTATTGATTTATCAATAGTTGATTAATCAAGTTTAATATAATACTGGACTAAAATCA
>NZ_VMKV01000109.1:0-579 GCF_013276335.1 Streptococcus sp. 2100
CAACATCTTAGCCGTGCTATGAGTCGTGTCCGTGTCCAAATTATGAATCAGTTTGAACGAAAATCCCATGAATACAAGGCTATTAAACGCTACTGGAAACTCATTCAACAGGATAGTCGTAAACTCAGCGATAAACGTTTTTATCGCCCTACTTTTCGTATGCACTTAACCAATAAAGAGATTCTTAACAAGCTTTTGAGCTATTCAGAAGACTTGAAACACCACTACAATCTCTATCAGCTCTTACTTTTTCACTTCCAGAACAAGGAGCCAGACAAATTTTTCGAACTTATTGAGGACAATCTAAAGCAGGTTCATCCTCTTTTTCAGACTGTCTTTAAAACCTTTCTAAAGGATAAAGAAAAGATTGTCAATGCCCTTCAACTACACTATTCTAACGCAAAATTGGAAGCCACTAATAATCTCATTAAGCTTATCAAACGAAATGCCTTTGGATTTCGGAACTTTGAAAACTTCAAAAAACGGATTTTTATCGCTCTGAACATCAAAAAAGAAAGGACGAAATTTGTCCTTTCTCGAGCTTAGCTGACTTCAACCCACTACAGTTGACAAAGAGCC
>NZ_VMKV01000011.1:0-35748 GCF_013276335.1 Streptococcus sp. 2100
TTTAATACTCTTCGAAAATCTCTTCAAACCGCGTCAACGTAGTCTTGTCGTAGATATGGTTACTGACTTCGTCAGTTCTATCCACAACCTCAAAGCAGTGCTTTGAGCAATCTGCGGCTAGCTTCCTAGTTTGCTCTTTGATTTTCATTGAGTATAAAAGAATAGAAAAAGAAGTTGAGACAATGAATCCCAACTTCTTTTGTTTCTTAACGTGACACGCGACGGCGAGCTGCTTTTTTACGGTTTTCTTCGATGAAAGCTGCTTTTTGCTCTTCTGGTTCGATTACTTTCTTTTTAAATGCGTATACTGCACCTGCAACGGCAGCAACAGTTCCTGCGACACCTGTTACAAGACCTTTAGCGAATCCTTTAGCCATGAGTCTTCCTCCTTTATCTTCTTAATCAGCCAGCCCCCTCAAGAGGTCACATTTTTCTGACTGACCTTTTTGTGTTATAATAATAGTAACGAAAAAATGGGAATTTTTCAAGGAAAAAAGATGAAAACAAAAATAATTGTGATTGTTGGACCGACTGCTGTTGGAAAAACAGCCCTTGCCATTGAAGTGGCCAAGCGTTTTAATGGCGAAGTGGTTAGCGGTGATAGTCAGCAAGTCTATCGAGGACTTGATATTGGGACGGCTAAGGCTAGTCCAGAAGAGCAGGAAACTGTTCCTCATCATTTAATCGATGTTAGAGAGGTAACCGAGTCTTACTCGGCTTTTGATTTTGTTTCAGAAGCTAAGATGGCTATTGAGGATATTCACAGCCGTAGCAAGCTGGCCATTATCGCTGGTGGGACTGGACTTTATATCCAGAGCTTGCTAGAAGGTTACCACCTAGGTGGGGAGACTCCCCATGAGGAGATTTTAGCCTATCGGGCTAGCTTGGAGCCTTATACAGATGAGGAATTAGCTCATCTGGTGGAGCAAGCAGACCTTAAAATTCCTCAGTTTAATCGTCGTCGTGCGATGCGTGCCTTGGAAATTGCCCATTTTGGTCAGGAATTGGAAAATCAAGAGACCTTGTATGAACCATTGATTATCTGCTTGGATGATGAGCGCAGTCAATTATATGAACGTATCAATCGCCGCGTGGATTTGATGTTTGAGGCTGGGCTTTTGGATGAGGCTAAGTGGCTCTTTGACCATTACCCTGATGTGCAGGCTGCTAAAGGAATTGGCTACAAGGAACTTTTTCCTTACTTCCGTGGAGAGCAGACCTTGGAGGAAGCTAGTGAGAGTCTCAAACAGGCTACTCGTCGTTTTGCCAAGCGTCAGTTGACCTGGTTCCGTAATCGCATGCAGGTCACCTTTTATCAGATTGGAGAAGCTGGTGTGCAAGACCGCATTTTAAGCCAGATAGAGGAGTTTTTAGATGATTGATACGGAGAAAAAAGAGGAGCGAGTCCTGCTCATTGGTGTGGAATTGCAGGGTATGGATAATTTTGACCTCTCCATGGAAGAATTGGCCAGTCTAGCCAAGACAGCTGGTGCTGTCGTAGTCGATAGTTACAGGCAAAAACGTGAAAAGTATGACTCCAAGACTTTCGTTGGCTCTGGTAAGTTAGAAGAGATTGCCCTCATGGTGGATGCCGAAGAAATTACCACTGTCATTGTCAACAACCGTTTGACACCAAGGCAAAATGTCAATCTAGAGGAAGTTCTGGGTGTTAAGGTCATTGACCGTATGCAGTTGATTTTGGATATCTTTGCCATGCGGGCTCGAAGCCACGAAGGCAGGCTCCAAGTTCACCTAGCCCAGCTCAAATATCTCCTGTCTCGCTTGGTTGGTCAGGGAATTATGCTCAGTCGTCAGGCAGGGGGAATTGGTTCCCGTGGACCTGGTGAAAGCCAGCTGGAGCTGAATCGTCGTAGTGTTCGCAATCAAATCACAGATATAGAGCGTCAGCTCAAGGTGGTTGAGAAGAATCGGGCGACTGTCAGAGAAAAACGTCTGGAGTCTAGCACCTTTAAGATTGGTTTGATTGGTTATACCAATGCTGGGAAATCAACTATCATGAACATCTTGACCAGTAAGAACCAGTATGAAGCAGATGAGCTCTTTGCGACTCTGGATGCGACAACCAAGAGTATTCATCTGGGAGGCAATCTCCAAGTAACTTTGACAGATACCGTTGGCTTTATCCAAGATTTGCCGACAGAGTTGGTGTCCAGTTTCAAGTCAATCTTGGAAGAAAGCAAGCATGTGGACCTTCTGGTTCATGTTATCGATGCCAGCAATCCTTACCACGAGGAGCATGAAAAAACGGTTCTCTCCATCATGAAAGACCTGGACATGGAAGATATTCCTCACTTGACGCTTTATAATAAAGCGGATTTGGTGGAGGATTTCACGCCTACCCAAACGCCTTATGCCCTCATTTCTGCCAAGTCGGAGGATAGTCGTGAGAATTTGCAGGCTTTACTGCTAGAGAAAATCAAGGATATTTTTGAATCTTTCACCCTGCGCGTGCCTTTTTCAAAGTCCTACAAGATTCATGATTTGGAAAGTGTAGCTATTCTTGAAAATCGCGATTATCAGGATGACGGGGAAGTCATTACAGGCTACATTTCTGAGAAAAACAAATGGAGGTTAGAGGAATTTTATGACTGATATCAAAAATTTGGCTCTAAAGTATGGAGGTTATACAAGCCTAGATAAGGTTTACTTAGATCAACTTCTAGATGGTAAAACAGATCAAGAACAGTTGGTGCTTATCACTCCTCCGCCAAGTGTGGTCAATGCCTACTTTGCAGAACTTTACCAAAAAAAGAGTCCTGAAGCTGCAACCGATTATTTTGCGGAACTCAATCAGGAACTGAATCTCTACAATGTTGAGCCAAGTTTCACTCTCGAAAACAAGCCTTTTATTCGGCTTAATTTGTCTGGTAAATCCTTTGGTTTTTGCTATGAGAGTGATGGTCTTGGTCGGATTTTCTCTGAAAATGAGGAGAAAATTTCGGATGACTTGCTCTTTGAGATTGCACAAATTTTCCCCCATCAACTAGTCTTTGAAAAGTCTGGCAAGATTTACATGAAGGCTGTCGGAGACGAGGAAGTTGTTAGCATGGAGAGTCTCACAGCTTTGACTGATTTGGAAAGCTTGGTTGACGGTCGTAAGCGTCTCAAAGGCTACAGCCAAGAGGATTTACTGCAAGAAGCTGTTGCTTTTTCTGGCAAGCGCTATTTCCGATCGGAAAATCGCACAGCCATGTTATATATTGATTAATTAGAAAGTATCGAATGGATATTCAATTTTTAGGAACGGGGGCAGGTCAGCCCTCTAAAGCCCGCAACGTTTCAAGTCTCGCCCTGAAACTCTTGGACGAGATTAACGAAGTCTGGCTCTTTGACTGTGGAGAGGGAACGCAAAATCGCATTCTGGAAACCACAATTCGACCACGTAAGGTCAGCAAAATCTTTATCACTCACCTGCATGGAGACCACATTTTTGGCTTGCCAGGATTCCTTTCTAGCCGTGCTTTTCAAGCTAATGAAGAGCAGACAGATTTGGAAATCTATGGGCCGCAAGGGATCAAGTCATTTGTCTTAACCAGCCTTCGTGTGTCAGGTTCTCGCCTGCCTTACCGTATTCATTTTCATGAGTTTGACCAAGATTCTCTAGGTAAAATCCTTGAGACCGATAAATTCACGGTGTATGCAGAGGAGTTGGATCATACTATATTCTGTGTTGGCTATCGTGTCATTCAAAAGGACTTGGAAGGAACGCTAGATGCTGAAAAACTCAAGGCGGCAGGTGTCCCATTTGGCCCACTTTTTGGGAAAATCAAAAACGGTCAGGACGTTGTTCTCGAAGACGGTACTGAAATCAAGGCAGCTGACTATATCTCAGCTCCCCGTCCAGGTAAAATTATCACTATTTTAGGAGACACTCGAAAAACGGATGCCAGTGTGCGTCTGGCTGTTAATGCCGATGTCCTTGTCCATGAGTCCACTTATGGCAAGGGTGATGAAAAAATTGCTCGTAACCATGGCCACTCTACTAACATGCAAGCTGCACAAGTAGCGGTAGAAGCAGGAGCCAAACGCCTCTTGCTCAACCATATCAGTGCCCGTTTCCTCTCAAAAGATATCAGCAAGCTCAAAAAAGACGCTGCTAGTGTCTTTGAAAATGTCCATGTGGTCAAAGACTTGGAAGAAGTGGAAATCTAAAAGATTGAGAAAGGAACAGTATGTCTACTATTCTCATTACTGGAGCTAGCGGTGGTCTAGCTCAAGAAATGGTCAAACTCTTGCAAAATGACCAACTCATCTTGCTTGGTAGAAATAAGGAAAAATTAGCCCAACTCTACGGAAACCATCCACAAGCAGAATTGATTGAAATTGATATTACCGATGACTCAGCCTTAGAAACTCTGCTAGCAGACCTCTATCTTCGCTATGGCAAGATTGATGTCTTGATAAACAACGCTGGTTACGGGATCTTTGAGGAATTTGACCAGATTTCCGACCAAGATATTCATCAGATGTTTGAGGTCAATACCTTTGCTCTGATGAATCTATCTCGACGCCTTGCGGCCCGTATGAAAGAGAGTCGAAAAGGTCATATCATCAATATCATCAGCATGGCAGGTTTGATCGCTACTGGCAAGTCCAGTCTCTACTCAGCGACCAAGTTTGCGGCTATTGGTTTTTCAAATGCTCTGCGCCTCGAACTCATGCCCTATGGAGTCTATGTGACGACAGTCAATCCAGGTCCAATCCGTACAGGATTTTTCGATCAAGCCGACCCAGATGGAACCTATCTTAAATCTGTAGCCCGCTTCCTGCTAGAACCAGATACAGTGGCTAAAAAGATTGTCAAGATTATAGGGAAAAACAAACGAGAACTCAATCTCCCGATGTTGTTGAACCTAGCCCATAAGTTTTATAGTCTCTTTCCTAAGCTAGCTGATAAGTTGGCAGGGGAAACTTTTAATTATAAGTAAAAAGAACCAATGTGCAGGTTGTTGCTAGCCTACATATTGGTTCTTATCATTTCTCAACTATCAAACTGGACTTCTTCTAGTAGATAGTCGATAAAGCGTTCGCCCATCTTAGACAGGCTGGTTTTTTCATGCTGGATATAGACCAGCTCAATTGGGTCATCAATATCCAGTGGGATGGAAACGATATTGTCTCCGTTGAGGTTGCTGTTCAAAATCCCTGTCGCAATGGTATAACCATCCAAACCAATCAAGAGATTAAAGAGGGTGGCACGGTCACTAACCACAATGGATTTCTTGTGGTGCTCTTGAGATAGAATCTCTTCAGAGAAGTAGAAGGAATTGTGTGTCCCTTGGTCATAGCTGAGATAAGGGAAGTTTTCCAAATCAGATAGTTTGACCTTGTCTTTTTTTGCCAGAGGATTGGTCTTGCTGACAAAGATATGCGGTTGCGCTGTGAAGAGATGGTGAGCCAGCAGGTGATTGTCATCCAGCATTTTGGTCAGTACGTCACGGTTGTAGCTGTTCAAAAAGAGGACCCCGACCTCGCTACGGAAGTTCTTGACGTCGTCGATAATTTCCCAAGTCCGTGTTTCACGAAGAAAAAGCTCGTATTTTTCCATATCGCTTTTCTTGAGCAGAGAGACAAAGGCATTGACTACAAAAGCATAATGTTGAGAAGAAACGCTGAAAAGTTCGCGGTGGGCAACAGGATTTTTATAGCGTTCCTCCAGAAGCTGGGTCTGCTCGACAACCTGACGGGCATAAGAGAGAAACTCCATCCCATCACGGGTCAAGGTGATACCCTTGGGATTGCGGATAAAGATTTCAATACCCATTTCATTTTCCAAATCTCTCACAGCGTTGGAAAGGCTAGGCTGAGTGATAAAGAGTTGCTTGGCTGCCTCATTCATGGAGCCAGTTTCGACGATTTTGATAATATAGTGTAATTGTTGAATTCTCATGTTTTTATTGTACCACACTTGCGTCAGAATCGCCAAAGAAGATAGGAAAATCAGGAGTATTGTGTGAGTCTCTTCTTGAAAAAAAGACAAAATTTTGCTAGAATGAGTCTTATGAAAACATTCTATGATGTGCAACAATTCCTCAAACGATTTGGCATTATTGTTTATATGGGAAAACGCTTATATGATATTGAACTGATGAAGTTGGAGCTCTCTCGAATTTACGATGCAGGGTTGATGGACAAATTAGACTATCTAGAAGCAGAAGCGGTTCTTCGCAGAGAGCACAAGGTAGAATTGGATTATATTGAGAAAAATGGAGAAAAGAACTAATGGTTACTTGGATTTTGTGGGCACTTATACTAGCAATGTTGGTATGGATGGGTTTTAACTATCTTCGTATTCGCCGTGCGGCTAAAATTGTAGACAATGAGGAGTTTGAAGCCTTGATTCGTACGGGTCAATTGATTGATTTGCGCGACCCAGCAGAATTCCACAGAAAACATATCCTTGGTGCCCGCAATATTCCTTCAAGTCAGTTGAAGACGAGTCTTGCAGCCCTTCGTAAGGATAAACCTGTCCTTCTCTACGAAAACCAACGTGCGCAACGAGTTACAAATGCAGCCCTTTACTTGAAAAAACAAGGTTTTTCTGAGATTTATATCCTTTCTTATGGTTTGGATTCTTGGAAAGGGAAAGTGAAGACTAGCTAACATTCTGTAAAAATCTGTCGAATGATAGATAAAGCTAGCATTTTATGGTATCATCATTTATATTAATTTTAAGGAGATTTTATAATATGAATTCACAAGAAAAGAAAAAACCTTCACTTATTTTAGGTATCTTATCTATCGTCCTTGGTTTGCTTTCTCCAATAGTGAGTCTGATTTTGGGGATCATAGGATTGGTTTTGGCTTTTTCATACCAAAAAGAATCTGGACTGGACTATAAAACAGAAAAAATTCTCAACATCGTAGGACTTGTAGTTTCTGTTCTTAACTGGATTCTAACAATCGCAGTAGTTTTTAGATAAGCAAAAAAACAAAAAAGCTTTAGTTTTAAAGCTTTTTTTATTTTATCGACTCATCTCTAAATAGTTTTTAATGATTTGTAACTCTTTTTGGTTCAAAGGGAGGTAGTTACCTTCTGCTAAATCTGGGTTCAATGTAAAGTCCCCAAATTGGATTCTCTTGAGGCTAGTCACCTTAACACCAACCGAGAGAAACATTTTCTTGATTTGATGAAATTTTCCTTCTGAAATGGTGATGGAGGCTCGACTGAGGGAAGGACTTGCAGATAGAATTTCTAGTCTTGCAGGTTTACAGACAGTACCATCTAAAAAGACAATTCCCTTTTGAAAGACTTGGATATGGTCAGGTGTTAGAAGTCCATTGACTTCAACTTGATAAGTCTTATCGACATGATATTGGGGATGGAGGAGCTGAAAGCCCAAGGGACCGTTATCGGTCAAGAGGAGGAGTCCCGTTGTATCTCGGTCCAGTCGGCCAACGGCATAGAGCTTGTCAGACTGGATGTCAGATGGAAGCAGGTCCATGACGGTCGGAAGTTCCTTGTCTTTGTTGGCTGTCACGACACCAGTAGGTTTATGAAGCATAAGATAGGTGTGTTCATAGCCTTGAATGATTCGATCCTGAAAAAGGAGTTCTTGTAGTCCTGTATCGATATTTTGAGCTAGGGAGCGGGCTGGGCAACCATCGACTAGAATTTCCCCTCTGAGGAGTGCTTGCTTCATGGCCTTTCGGCTAACTTTTTCTTGGGCTAATAAATTATCTAAACGCATACTGTGCCTATCTTATCATAAGTCGCTTGCTTTGAAAAGGCTTGACGTGAAAAGAAAAGCGGAGTGAAAACATTTACACTTGCTTGAGTTATGTTATTTACTTGAAATTATGGTATAATCGTTCAGTTAGAAAATAAATTTTGAATATTAGAGGAAATCATGACAAAATTAAGAGAAGATATCCGTAACATTGCGATTATCGCCCACGTTGACCACGGTAAAACAACCCTCGTTGACGAATTATTGAAACAATCAGAAACGCTTGATGCACGTACTGAATTGGCTGAGCGTGCTATGGACTCAAACGATATCGAAAAAGAGCGTGGAATTACCATCCTTGCTAAAAATACGGCTGTTGCTTACAACGGAACTCGTATCAACATCATGGACACACCAGGACACGCGGACTTCGGTGGAGAAGTTGAGCGTATCATGAAAATGGTTGACGGTGTTGTCTTGGTCGTAGATGCCTACGAAGGAACCATGCCACAAACTCGTTTCGTATTGAAAAAAGCTTTGGAACAAGACCTTGTCCCAATCGTGGTTGTCAATAAAATCGATAAACCATCAGCTCGTCCAGTAGAAGTAGTGGACGAAGTCTTGGAACTGTTCATCGAGCTTGGTGCAGATGACGACCAGCTTGACTTCCCAGTGGTCTATGCTTCAGCGATCAACGGAACTTCTTCATTGTCAGATGATCCAGCTGACCAAGAAGCGACTATGGCACCAATCTTTGACACGATTATCGACCATATCCCAGCTCCAGTAGATAACTCAGATGAGCCTTTGCAGTTCCAAGTGTCACTTTTGGACTACAATGACTTCGTTGGACGTATCGGTATCGGTCGTGTCTTCCGTGGTACAGTTAAGGTTGGGGACCAAGTTACCCTTTCTAAACTTGACGGCACAACTAAAAACTTCCGTGTTACAAAACTCTTCGGTTTCTTTGGTTTGGAACGTCGTGAAATCCAAGAAGCAAAAGCAGGTGACTTGATTGCCGTTTCAGGTATGGAAGACATCTTTGTCGGTGAAACCATTACTCCTACAGACGCAGTTGAAGCTCTTCCAATTCTACACATCGATGAGCCAACTCTTCAAATGACTTTCTTGGTCAACAACTCACCATTTGCTGGTAAAGAAGGTAAATGGGTAACTTCTCGTAAGGTGGAAGAACGCTTGCAGGCAGAATTGCAAACAGACGTTTCCCTTCGTGTTGACCCAACTGATTCACCAGATAAATGGACTGTTTCAGGACGTGGAGAATTGCACTTGTCAATCCTTATCGAAACAATGCGTCGTGAGGGATATGAACTTCAAGTATCTCGTCCAGAAGTTATCGTAAAAGAAATCGACGGTGTTAAATGTGAGCCATTTGAGCGTGTACAAATCGACACTCCAGAAGAATACCAAGGATCTGTTATCCAAAGCCTTTCTGAACGTAAGGGTGAAATGTTGGATATGATTTCAACTGGTAATGGTCAAACTCGTTTGGTCTTCCTTGTTCCAGCGCGTGGTTTGATTGGATACTCAACTGAGTTCTTGTCAATGACTCGTGGTTACGGTATCATGAACCATACCTTTGACCAATACTTGCCATTGATTCCAGGTGAAATTGGTGGTCGTCACCGTGGTGCCCTTGTTTCTATCGATGCTGGTAAGGCTACAACTTACTCTATCATGTCTATCGAAGAACGCGGTACTATCTTTGTCAACCCAGGTACTGAAGTTTACGAAGGAATGATCATCGGTGAAAACTCTCGTGAAAACGACTTGACAGTTAACATCACTAAGGCGAAGCAAATGACCAACGTTCGTTCAGCTACTAAGGACCAAACAGCTGTTATCAAGACTCCTCGTATCTTGACACTTGAAGAGTCTCTTGAGTTCTTGAACGACGATGAGTACATGGAAGTAACGCCTGAGTCTATCCGTTTGCGTAAACAAATCCTTAACAAGGCAGAGCGTGAGAAAGCTAACAAGAAGAAAAAATCAGCTGAATAAGAGCTAGAAAGAGAGAAAGATGGTCTATTTAGTCCTAGGGATTTTACTGCTCCTACTCTATGTATTTGCGACACCAGAAAGTATTAAAGGGACAGTCAATATCGTCGCTATGGTATGTATTTTAGTGGCACTTTTGGTTTTGTTGGCTCTATCTTTTCTGAAAATTTTTCAATTACCAACAGAAATGTTCCTAGCAATAGCCATGTTAATCCTAGCTTACTTTAGTGTGAGAGACATCACACTCATGCCAGTCAAAAAAAGTAAAAGAAGATAAAAAAGAGAGTTTTGGCTCTCTTTTTTGGTAGGAATTTTACAATAGTTTGAATTGTTTTTTTACTATAACATCATCTCTTTTACTTGGATAATATGAATGGGAAAAACTTGAATAAAATTTGTCAATGACATCTATTTTATATTTGGTTAGTACTGGTTGCATATTATTTTGAAATAAAACTACTATATAATATTATTCATATAGGTAACATAAAAACATTATTCATATAGTTGATATAGTAAAATATCTAAAAAATTCGATTTTTTCCTTGACAACAAATAATAAAAATGCTATTCTTATTATATAAGAAATCGGTTTCAAAAAAGAGAGAATAGGATTTATTTTGTTGCATTGTTGCTCAGGGTGTGCTTTTTTGAAAGGAAAAATAAAATGAAAACGAAAAAACATAGATTACTTGCTCTAGCTCTTATTTCAAGTTTTACATTATTGGAAGCTGCATCAGCTGCTGTACAATATCCAGATGGAGGAGTATGGACGTATGGAGAAGGTTCAGGAGGTGGTTGGGCTTTTTCAAATTACTATCATGGTAAAAAATATCATTATTCTTCTCTTGTAAGTAAATGGGATAGTCATTCAGATAAAGGATCAGCACCTGCAGGGAAAACTTCAGAGGCTTGGATTTGGACTAAATTTGGGGAACAAGTAGCATTTTACTATGACTATGACTAATATTTAGTTTTCTTAGATAATTCCCCTTGTAAGAAATTACAAGGGGAATTTTGTTTATAAGGAGTCTACTATGAAGAAACTATTCATATTATTATCAACTTTTTTTCTCAGCTTCTTCCTTGCTTGGATTATTGTCTTACGTGCGCCACAATATTTATATGCAAGCTATGATTCCGTCTCCTTACTTCGTGTCAAAAAGGATACTCAGGAACCGACGCGTGAGGTATTTGAACAGGAATTGGAGAATTTTGCAAACTCAGAACAGAGTTTAATAGCTAGAAGAATTGTAGAGCCGAGTAAGGATGGGACAACTCACTTTACTTATGCAATTTATGGTCAGGGAACTTTACCAAAACAATTCCAAGAAGCTAGTCAAGAAAGTCGTGAACGTAGTGATCCACTAAATAGTTATCTCCTTTTGTCAGGCTCCTTGACGAAAGAAAAGCTTGCCGATAAATTAGGAGATTTGGGTTATAAAGCAATTCCTGACCGAAAGACACCGCCCTATACTCTTGCTTTTCGAATATTACTAAATCCCCTTATTTTAATTAGTTTAGCAATATTTGGCTTATCTTTCTTTGCTCTAGTGATTATCACTCGGATTAAGGAAATGAGAGCAGCAGGTATAAAACTCTTTTCTGGTCAGACTCTCTTATCCATTATGGGGCATTCTTTATCGACTGATATCAAGTGGCTCCTTCTATCAGCCCTCCTTTCCTTCCTAGGTGGGGGAGTCGTTCTTTTTAGTCAAGGTTTGTTTTATCCTATCTTGTTAGCCACCTATGGTTTTGGGATTAGTTTCTATCTGTTGTTTTTATTGGCGATTTCAATTTTACTAATGCTTCTTTATCTAATGAGTTTGAGTTACAAAGCATTAGTTCCTGTTATTAAGGGGAGATTACCCCTTAAACGCTTGATGGTTTTAACCCTATTGTGTCAGTTAGTAGCTGTTTTTACAGTGGGATACGCTGTTAAGACAGGCTTGACGTCTTACCAACGATTGAAAGAACTTGAAATTTCAAAACAAGCGTGGAAGGACAGAGCAGACTATTATCAAATTTCTTTTGGCTTAGGTGATAGAGGAAAAGATACAGAAAATCAGAGCAAGTGGTATGCCTTTGCCAAGGAAGCAATCGAAGAAGAACAGGCTCTATTTGTAAAAGATAATCTCATTCATTTTGCAAATCCTCAAGGAAAAAATGAACAGGGAGAGACACTGGATACCTATAGTCCAGATGCTAATGTTCTCTATGTCAGCCCAAGTTATTTGGACAAGGAAAAGGTCGTGGTAGATGCTGAGACCAAACAGAAGTTAGTCCATCTTCAAAAAGGAGAATTTGGACTCTTACTACCAGAATCTCTTCGTTCACAGGAAGCAGAACTTAAGAAAGCTTTTGAAGAAAGTTTGAACTATTACGGGCAATCAAGTGAGGAGGCAAGTGCTCCTTTAGAGTATGAAATGAGAGCGATTATTAGCTATCTTCCAACTGGAGAAAAGCTATTTGTTTATAATAACGGTGAAAGCCCAGTATCCATTCAGTACTTAACCGATCCGATTTTAGTTGTATTTACTCCAACATCTACAGGTGATAGTTTCATTTCAAAATATGTTTGGTCTATCAATGCTGGAAAACAACTTTTTATCAAAGGATATGAGAGTGGGCTAGAACTCTTGAAGAAAGCTGGAATTTATGAGCAAGTATCCTATCTTAAAGAAGGAAGAAGTGTTTATCTAACTCGTTATAATGAAGTGCAAACTGAAACAGCAACTTTAATCCTAGGAGCTATTGTGGGGATAGCTAGTTCCTTGTTACTCTTTTATTCTGTCAATCTTCTATATTTCGAGCAATTCCGCCGAGATATCTTGATTAAACGAATTTCAGGTTTACGATTTTTTGAAACACATGCTCAGTATATGGTTAGTCAATTTGCCAGTTTTGTATTTGGTGCTAGTCTCTTTATTTTAAGCAGTCGAGACTTGGTGATTGGCTTGCTCACTTTATTCGTCTTTCTAGCTAGTGCAGTTTTGACGCTTTACCGTCAATCTCATAAAGAATCTCGTGTTTCTATGACAATTATGAAAGGAAAATAGGATGATTGAACTAAAGAATATATCTAAAAAATTTGGAAGCCGTCAGCTATTTTCAGATACGAATCTTCATTTTGAAGGTGGGAAAATTTATGCCTTAATCGGTACAAGTGGCTGTGGTAAGACAACACTCTTGAATATGATTGGACGATTAGAGCCATATGACAAAGGACAAATCATCTATGATGGCACTTCTCTTAAGGACATCAGGCCTTCTGTTTTCTTTAGAGATTACTTAGGATACCTATTTCAAGATTTTGGCTTAATTGAAAGCCAAACCGTCAAAGAGAATCTCAATCTGGGTTTAGTTGGTAAAAAGTTGAAGGAAAAAGAGAAAATCTCTTTGATGAAACAAGCTCTAAACCGTGTAAACCTCTCTTATTTGGATTTAAAGCAACCTATCTTTGAATTATCAGGAGGAGAAGCACAACGTGTTGCATTAGCGAAGATAATTTTAAAGGATCCACCTTTGATTCTCGCAGATGAACCAACTGCTTCACTAGACCCCAAAAACTCTGAGGAATTACTTTCTATCCTAGAATCTTTAAAAAATCCGAATCGGACCATTATTATTGCGACCCACAATCCTCTGATTTGGGAGCAAGTGGACCAAGTCATTCGAGTTACCGATTTATCACATAGATGATAAGGTAAAATTCATTTAGAAGAAAGAGTCACAAACACACTTTGTGGCTTTTTTATTTCCATAAAAATGGTAAAATAGTAGGAGTAGAAATGGAGTTCGAGACATGAAAGTAATAGATCAATTTAAAAATAAGAAAGTCCTTGTTTTAGGTTTGGCCAAGTCTGGTGAATCTGCAGCTCGTTTGTTGGACAAGCTAGGTGCCATTGTGACGGTAAATGATGGGAAACCTTTCGAGGACAATCCAGCTGCGCAAAGTTTGCTGGAAGAAGGGATCAAGGTCATCACAGGCGGTCATCCTTTGGAACTCTTGGATGAAGAGTTTGCTCTGATGGTGAAAAATCCAGGCATCCCATACAGCAATCCCATGATTGAAAAGGCTTTGGCCAAAGGTATCCCTGTCTTGACTGAGGTGGAATTGGCTTACTTGATTTCAGAAGCACCGATTGTTGGTATTACTGGTTCGAACGGTAAAACAACCACAACGACTATGATTGGGGACGTTTTGACTGCTGCTGGGCAACATGGTCTTTTATCAGGAAATATCGGCTATCCAGCCAGTCAAGTGGCCCAAACTGCGTCAGACAAGGACACGCTTGTCATGGAGCTTTCTTCTTTCCAACTCATGGGAGTTCAAGAATTCCATCCTGAGATTGCGGTTATTACCAACCTCATGCCAACTCATATCGATTATCATGGTTCTTTTGAGGAATATGTAGCAGCCAAGTGGAATATCCAGAACAAGATGACAGCAGCTGATTTCCTTGTTTTGAACTTTAACCAAGACTTGGCAAAAGAATTGGCAAGAAAAACACAAGCTACAGTTGTACCATTCTCAACACTTGAAAAGGTTGATGGAGCTTATTTGGAAGATGGTCAGCTCTACTTCCGTGGGGAAGTAGTCATGGCAGCGAATGAAATCGGAGTTCCAGGTAGTCACAATGTGGAAAATGCGCTTGCGACTATTGCTGTAGCCAAGCTTCGTGGTGTTGATAACCAGATCATCAAAGAAACTCTTTCAGCCTTTGGTGGTGTCAAACACCGTCTCCAATTTGTGGATGAAATCAAGGGTGTCAAATTCTATAATGATAGCAAGTCAACCAATATCTTGGCTACTCAAAAAGCCTTGTCAGGATTTGACAACAGCAAGGTCATTTTGATTGCAGGTGGTTTGGACCGTGGCAATGAGTTTGACGAATTGGTGCCAGACATTACTGGACTCAAGAAGATGGTCATCCTCGGTCAGTCTGCAGAACGTGTCAAACGGGCAGCGGATAAGGCTGGTGTAGCTTATGTGGATGCGATAGATATTGCAGATGCGACCCGCAAAGCCTATGAACTTGCGACTCAAGGAGACGTGGTTCTTCTCAGTCCTGCCAATGCCAGCTGGGATATGTATGCTAACTTTGAAGTACGTGGCGACCTCTTTATCGACACAGTAGCGGAGTTAAAAGAATAATATGAAAAAAATTGTCTTTACAGGTGGGGGGACGGTTGGACACGTGACTCTCAATCTGTTGTTAATGCCCAAGTTCATCGAAGATGGCTGGGAAGTCCACTATATCGGGGACAAGCGTGGTATCGAACACCAAGAAATCCTCAAGTCAGGTCTGGATGTTACCTTCCATTCCATTGCTACTGGAAAATTGCGTCGTTATTTCTCTTGGCAAAATATGCTGGATGTCTTCAAAGTTGGTTGGGGAATTATCCAATCTCTCTTTATCATGTTGCGACTTCGTCCACAGGCCCTTTTCTCAAAGGGGGGCTTTGTCTCAGTACCGCCTGTTATCGCTGCGCGTGTGTCAGGAGTGCCAGTCTTTATTCACGAATCTGACCTGTCTATGGGCTTGGCCAATAAAATCGCCTATAAATTTGCGACCAAGATGTATTCAACCTTTGAGCAAGCTTCAAGTTTGTCTAAGGTTGAGCATGTGGGAGCAGTGACCAAGGTTTCAGACCAAAAAACTCTAGAACCCGATGAATTGGTGGATATTCAAACACACTTTAATCCCCAATTGCCAACTGTATTGTTTGTCGGCGGTTCTGCAGGTGCTCGTGTCTTTAACCAATTGGTGACAGACCATAAGAAAGAACTGACAGAGCGCTACAATATTATCAATTTAACTGGAGATTCTAGCCTGAACGAGTTGAGTCAAAATCTTTTTCGTGTTGATTATGTGACCAATCTCTATCAACCCTTAATGGAATTGGCTGACATTGTTGTGACACGTGGTGGTGCCAATACGATTTTTGAGCTCTTGGCCATGGCAAAATTGCATGTCATTGTGCCACTTGGTCGTGAAGCTAGTCGTGGAGACCAGATTGAAAATGCAGCCTACTTTGTAAAAAAAGGCTATGCAGAAGAGCTTCAAGAAAGCGATTTGACCTTGGATAGTTTGGAAGAGAAACTTTCTCACTTACTAAGCCACAAGGAAGAATACAAAGCTAAGATGAGGGCTTCTAAGGAATTGAAATCTCTAGCAGATTTTTATCAATTATTGAAAAAAGATTTATCATAAGGAAAGTAAATGTCAAAAGATAAGAAAAATGAGGGCAAAGAAATCCTCGAAGAATTGAAAGAGTTATCAGAATGGCAGAAACGAAACCAAGAATATCTAAAAAAGAAGGCTGAAGAAGAGGCGGCCCTAGCTGAGGAGAAAGAAAAGGAAAGACAAGCTCGAATGGCTTCAAAATCTGAAAAGTCAGATGAAACTGAAGACAAAGAGAGTGAGCTTGAAGCAAAGGACCCAGAATCAGCTAAGGAAGAGTCTGAAGAAAAAGTAGAAGCCCCAGAGGGTGACAAAGAGGAAGAAGAGATAGAAGAATCAGGGTCTAAAGAGGACGAAGAACAGGATAAAAAGCTTGCTAAAAAGGCTGCAAAGGAAAAACTAGCCAAAGCAAAGATTCCTGGCATCCATATCTTGCGAGCCTTCACGATTTTATTTCCAAGTCTGCTTTTATTGATTGTCTCTGCCTACTTACTCAGTCCTTATGCGACCATGAAGGAT
Source organism: Streptococcus sp. 2100 (assembly GCF_013276335.1). Taxonomy (NCBI): domain Bacteria; kingdom Bacillati; phylum Bacillota; class Bacilli; order Lactobacillales; family Streptococcaceae; genus Streptococcus; species Streptococcus sp. 2100. The sequence goes on from NZ_VMKV01000011.1 coordinate 16,418, forward strand.
ATCCGTGTTGAGGGAACGGTGCAAACTACGGCTGATGATATTCGACAGGCTTCAGGCGTTCAGGATTCGGATTATACGATTAACCTTCTGCTAGACAAGGCAAAATATGAAGAGCGGATCAAGTCTAATTATTGGGTTGAATCAGCTCAGCTTGTCTATCAATTTCCAACCAAATTTACTATAAAGGTCAAGGAATATGATATTGTGGCCTACTATGTTTCTGGTGAAAATCATTATCCTATTCTTTCCAGCGGTCAGCTTGAGACTAGTTCTGTGAGCTTGGTCAGTTTACCAGAAACTTATATATCAGTTCTCTTTAATGATAGTGAACAAATCAAGGTTTTTGTCTCAGAACTTGCTCAAATTAGCCCAGAACTCAAGGCGGATATCCAAAAGGTGGAACTAGCCCCAAGCAAGGTGACTTCCGATTTAATTCGATTGACCATGAATGATTCGGACGAAGTCTTGGTTCCCCTGTCTGAAATGAGCAAGAAATTGCCTTATTACAGCAAGATTAAACCTCAATTGTCAGAACCGAGTGTGGTCGATATGGAAGCTGGAATTTACAGCTACACTGTGGCGGATAAATTAATTATGGAAGCTGAGGAAAAGGCCAAACAAGAGGCCAAGGAAGCCGAGAAAAAACAGGAAGAAGAACGTAAACGTTTAGAAGAAGAACAGAAAAAACAAGAGGAAGAGAGCAATCGAAACCAAACGACCCAGCGCTCATCGCGCCGCTAGGTTTTACCTTTTCTCCTATAGCTCTTTAGTTGCCATGTTTTTACGTTTAATATTTGACATCTGTTTTTCTTTATGTTATATTTACAATGTAATCGATTACAAAAAAATTTTTTATGAAGAAGGTAACACATATGTCAGATGAAGTATTCTTATTTGAAGAAATTGAAGAAATCGTAGCCCCTACAGATGGTGAATTTTGGGGGGGAGTTTTACTTGGAACTGGGGTAGTTCTCTTAATTGGAGTAGCCTGTTGTTAAAAAGATAGGGAGTGATAATCATGCAAGATAACTTTTTATTTGAGGAAATTGAAGAAATTTCAGTACCAGTTAGTGATTTTTCAGCTGGACTTGCAACAGGTATCGGATTTGGTTTAGCAATCCTTGCTCTTGCTGGTTGTTGAAGTTTGTTCACTTACTAATATCAAGCTTTTTCAATTTCATTTTAGACAGTCATTTGAATTTTCCGTATTAGTCTTGCAGCAAGAGATTAATAGAATTAGTCATTATTTTATTGATTGCGGACTGAGGGACTAGAGTATGTTTTACTTAGCCCCTCTTTTATTTATTAAAGGTTAGGTTTGTTATGAGAATTGTTGATAAGATTAAGATATTACCTACTCCTTATGAGGGACAGTATCATCTATATATACCATCCAGTAAGAAACATGTATTAGTTGGGAAACAGGAAAAAAAATGGTTAGAGCAACTAATAGGTCAAGAATTTACCATATCGGACTTATTAGTGTTAGTAGGGAAGAAATATTATTTAAGATTTTATATTGTTCTTAGTAAAATGGGACTTATAGATTCTATGAAATCACGAAAAAAGATAAATATTTTTAAAATATCTTGGGACTTTAATATAACATTATCTGAAAAATTAAACTATAAAAGATTTAATAAGAATTTTGAAAAAATCCTATTTGGTATTTTCCCATTGGCTCTTATTTTGCAATGTTTTATTATGTATATTTATAGGGCGGATATTTTGACTAATTTCCAAAACTTTCCAATAACGCTAAACATTCTTTTATTTTGGTTGCTTGTTGTTATTATATCTGCAACGATACATGAATTTAGTCATGCAATAATTGCTAATAATTATCAAATTGAGATCCCAAATTGTGGAATAATGCTACTTTTGTTTAATTTGGCTTTTTTTGTAGATTTAAGTGGGGTGCAATTCCTAAAAAATAAAAAACAATTTTTGAAAATTATGTTAGCAGGAATTGCTTCAAATTCGATTTTATCACTTACAGGTTTACTTGTTTTATTGTTCACATCGTATAAATTGCTTGGACTCTTATTTTTTATCATTAACTTAGGTATGATTTTTATTAATTCAATTCCTTTTTTTCAGTATGATAGTGGTATTATTTTAAGATACTTGAATTCTAACAATAATAACTTGAATTTTCAATATATAGTTCAACTTTTAATAGCATTTGTTATTATTTATTTCCCTTTGAGTCAACTATTACAATTTTTGACACCTAATATTATTGTTCGTAGTATAGGAGGGGTAGTTGTTTCTATACTGCTTTCTATATTATATATGAGAGGAAGGACGAAATATGTTCTACGTAAATAGTTATGTTTTTGCTTATAAAAAAGAAGGTATAATGTATTTGCGTGGTCGGAGTATGCGGGAAATAGCTATAGAACCTCAAATTTCGCAAGAATTTATCAACGATCTATTTAATAGTTGTAAGGAACTATTAGAGATAGAAGAAGTATTAGGTAGTAAACTAACATTTGAACTATTAAATGAACAAATTTTAATTTCGGATGAGATAGATATTGATAGTAGATATTCTAGAACTAAAGGTTACTATTCGTTATTTTATAATGAAGAGTATAATAAAATACAGAATAAAACAGTATTAGTATTAGGAGCCGGAGCCTTAGGATGTTATATATCTCTAAGTCTAAGTATGTATGGAGTGAGGAAACTTATTGTCGCTGATTACGATATAATAGAACCATCAAATTTAAATAGGCAAATTCTTTATACAGAGTCGGATGTTGGTAAGGAGAAGATTAATGTTCTTTCTCAAAAAATACACAAGTATAATTCAGATGTTCAGGTAGTACCTATTTCTATTAAAGTTTCTTCAGTAGAAGAATTAGAAAACATTGTTGCGGAATATGGGAGTATAGATTTTATCGTTAAAGCAATTGATACGCCCATTGATATTATAAAAATTGTCAATCAATTTGCTGTATCGCATAAGATATCCTACATATCAGGAGGGTTTAATGGATGCTATCTTATTATTGATAATATATATATCCCTACCATCGGTTCTTGCTTTGCTTGTCGGAATATAAACAAAGATATAAATAAGTACACTTTATCTGATAAGACAAAGTGGCCGACTACACCAGAGATGCCTGCTATTTTGGGAGGGATAATGACTAATTTAATAATTAAAATATTTCTGGGATGTTATAATGAAATCCTAATAGATAACGCTTACGTTTATAATATGAGAAATCATGCTCTAAGTCAAGAAAAATATGTTCTGGAAAACGGAGAATGTCCAATTTGTAAAAAAAATAATAAAGTGAAAGATAACAATATTAGAGCGAAAACATTTATTCGTTCAGTTTGTTTTTGCTTATTATCAGGAGGAGTAGCTTTTTTATCTGCTATTGGGCAGTTTACTGTTATAGAAACACAATTAATAGTATTGTTCTTGGGTATTATTTTTGCTATATATTATGCTTACTACAATAAAAATATTCAAACATCATTGGAAAATATAGTATGGCTTTTTTCATCGTTTGAGATTTTATTTTTGCTTGTTAATTTTAGAACATTTATTCAGTTACCAGTGGATATTTTTATTAGTATGATAATATTTTTAATGCTGTGGATATTTATTATGTTAGGTATAGTGTGTCTTAGTTATTATATAACTTTATTATTTAGCAAGGAGGCTTAGTATGTTTAAAAAAATAGGTATAATGAGCATTTGCATATATATAATTATTTTATACTGCTTGAGAATGTATCATATTATCAATAATATTGAAACAATCTTGCTAACGGTTATATGCTTAATGTTATTGTTTGTTTTAAGACGTTTATTTGATAAAGCTAAGTAAATAGATGTTAAGTAAAAATGTAGAATATAAAGGAGGGGCAATGAGTATGATTGAAGTTAGCCATTTATCAAGAAGTTTTGGTGATAAAATAGCTTTAAATGATATAAGTTTCACTGTTAAAGAAGGTCAGATTTTTGGATTTTTAGGACCATCTGGTTCTGGAAAGACCACAACGATTAATATTCTGACTGGGCAGCTCCTTGCCGATAAAGGACAATCTATTATTTTGGGACAAAAATCTCAAAATTTAACAAGCGGTGAATTAAAGAGAATTGGATTGGTTAGCGATACAAGTGGATTTTATGAGAAAATGTCTCTGTATAACAATCTTCTTTTTTATAGTAAATTTTATAATATTAGTAAATCACGTGTTGATAATTTGTTAAAGCGAGTAGGATTATATGATAGTCGCAAGATGGTAGCAGGAAAATTATCCACTGGAATGAGGCAACGAATGCTTTTAGCACGAGCTCTTATCAACAAACCCGCTGTACTCTTTCTGGATGAACCGACCTCAGGTCTAGATCCCACAACTTCTCGAACAATTCATGAGTTAATTTTAGAATTGAAAACAGCAGGGACAACGATTTTTCTAACGACTCATGATATGAATGAAGCAACTCTTTTATGTGATTATGTTGCCTTATTAAATAAAGGGAAATTAGTTGAGCAAGGAGCTCCTTCTGAACTCATTCAAAGATATAATAAAGATAAAAAGATTAAGGTTACAGATTATAATGGGAATCAGATAACTTTTGATTTTACATCACTAGAACAGGTATCTCAGGCTGATCTGGAAAATATTTTTTCAATTCATTCATGTGAGCCTACTTTAGAAGATATTTTTATCACATTAACAGGAGGAAAGCTAAATGCTTAAACGGTTTCTGGCTTTGGTATGGTTGCGTTGTCAAATCATCCTTTCCAATAAGAGTATTTTATTGCAAGTTTTAGTGCCTTTTGCTTTCACATATTTTTATAAATATCTTATGGAAACACAGGGGAAGGTCAACGATCAACAGGCATTAGTTCTTTTGATGATGTGTTTACCTTTTTCTTTGGCTTTGGCTGTTGGAAGTCCTATAACTATTATCTTGTCTGAAGAAAAAGAAAAGTACAATTTACAAACTCTTCTGTTGAGTGGTGTTAAAGGCTCCGAATACATTTTATCAACTATGTTTCTTCCTTTTTTGCTAACTTTTGTGATTATGGGAACTACTCCTCTTATTTTAGGAGTTACAATTGTACATACTTTTAATTATATTACAATCGTTCTTCTAACCTCTTTATCCATCATTTTATTCTATTTATTGATAGGTTTAACCGCGAAGAGCCAAGTAGTAGCTCAGGTTATCAGTCTTCCTGCTATGATTTTAGTTGCTTTCTTACCGATGCTATCTGGTTTGGATAAGACAGTTGCGAAGATAACAGATTATAGTTTTATGGGACTATTTACTAAGTTTTTCACAAAATGGGAGGAATTTTCATGGAATAAAACTCTAATTCCTAATCTAACACTACTTATTTGGATTGTTCTTCTATTAACTTTAATTACGATAACTATTAGGAAAAAGAAAATTTCTTAATTGAGTTATTTTAATGATTATAAACACAAGTGGGAAGGAAAAAATGAACTGATCTTTTTGACAGCAATTCTACAGAATAGTCTTATTGCTATATTTTGATTTGAGTGTACGAAAAAAGAAAAATAACAATAGTGCTCATACTAATTGCAGAAGTTTTGGGTGATAAGATAACTGATAAATTGCAATAAAAAATGCAACATTTTTAAATCTCCTCTATAAGTGCTTCAAAAAGTGCTTCAAAACCTGTCTTGTAATCCAAGTATTTTTGGGGACGGTGATTAATAAGCTAGCAAAGCATCATTAAGGATTTTTTCGGTAATTGTTGCCAAATCGGTTTAAGAAAATACCCACGAAGAAGTCCATTCGCATTCTCATTACTTCCCCTTTGCCAAGATGAATAGGCATCCGCAAAATAAAACAGAATTCCCATTTGTTCAATTAAAGGGTAACAAGCAAACTCTTTTTCTCTGTCCGAAGTGAAAGTCTTTAACTATTCTTTTGGAAAGAGTCTTGTGAGGTGTTCAATAGCAGTCAACATGGATTTAGCTGTTTTTACTTGACAAGTACTAGTAGAAATAATAGAATAATAGAAAACCTTTAAAGCAGTCCAGAGAGGCAGCTAAGGTTAGACGGTGAAAGGGTGGAGACTACCCATTTTTCGTGGAACCTTGCTGTTGGCAGGTTCCTTTTTTCGTGGCTTCTGTTGGCCAGACTCTCTCACTAGCAAAGGTAAAAGGAGAAACCTATGCGAGAACATCGTCCAGTCATTGCTCTTGATTTTCCTAGTTTTGAGGCGGTCAAGGAATTTTTAGCTCTTTTCCCAGAAGCGGAAAGTCTTTATCTCAAGGTAGGGATGGAGCTTTATTACGCAACGGGGCCTGGGATTGTGTCCTACCTGAAAGGCTTGGGTCATAGTGTCTTTTTAGATCTCAAGCTTCATGACATTCCCAATACAGTCAAGTTAGCCATGAAGGTCTTGTCTCGGCTTGGTGTGGACATGACCAATGTTCATGCGGCTGGTGGTGTAGAGATGATGAAGGCTGCGCGTGAAGGTCTTGGAAGTCAAGCCAAATTGATTGCTGTCACTCAGCTGACCTCAACATCGGAAGCTCAGATGCAGGAGTTTCAAAATATTCAAACCAGTCTGCAAGAGTCTGTGATTCACTATGCCAAGAAGACAGCTGAAGCGGGTTTGGATGGTGTCGTTTGCTCAGCTCAGGAAGTGCAAATCATCAAGCAGGCTACCAATCCAGATTTTATCTGTCTGACACCGGGCATTCGTCCTACAGGTGCTGCTGTTGGAGACCAAAAACGCGTTATGACACCTGCTGATGCCTATCACATCGGCAGTGACTATATCGTAGTGGGACGTCCCATTACCCAAGCTGAGGATCCTGTTGCAGCTTATCATGCCATCAAGGATGAATGGACACAGGACTGGAATTAAAGAACTAGATTAGAAAAATAAAAGGAGAAGACCATGACACTTGCTAAAGATATTGCTAGCCACCTCTTGAAAATCCAAGCCGTTTACCTCAAACCAGAGGAGCCTTTCACTTGGGCCTCTGGTATCAAGTCACCCATTTATACTGATAATCGTGTGACACTAGCCTATCCAGAAACTCGTACCCTAATTGAAAATGGCTTTGTGGAAGCTATCAAAGAAGCCTTTCCTGAGGTAGAAGTCATTGCAGGAACTGCAACAGCAGGGATTCCTCACGGAGCCATCATTGCTGACAAGATGAACCTGCCATTTGCCTACATCCGTAGCAAACCAAAAGACCACGGAGCTGGTAATCAAATCGAAGGTCGCGTAGCTCAAGGTCAAAAAATGGTAGTGGTTGAAGACCTTATTTCAACGGGTGGTTCTGTTCTTGAAGCCGTAGTAGCAGCTAAACGCGAAGGAGCAGATGTACTTGGAGTTGTAGCGATTTTTAGTTACCAATTGCCAAAAGCAGATAAGAACTTTGCAGATGCTGGTGTGAAATTGGTGACGCTTTCTAACTACAGTGAACTCATCCACCTAGCCCAAGAAGAAGGCTATATCACGCCAGAAGGACTCGACCTTCTAAAACGCTTTAAGGAAGACCAAGAAAATTGGCAAGAGGTGTAAAAAAATCAAAAGACTAAAAGGTTAAAAATTATACTATTCTGTCATATCAGGTGTATGAATGACAAGATTCAAGTTGTTAATGTTTTTTTACGTCAATTGTTTCAGCTTTAGATTTGCTTGGCTTGCTCTCATATAAAAAGTAGCACACGTCATGAAAGTTACAAGGGTTAAAGTGTAATCCATAAATATTGTCAAATCCCTTTTCTGAGATGTTGGAATTTTTTGCTTATCCCAGTCTTTTCAGTGATTTGGCTCAGTGATCTTAGCGTCAGGTTCTTTTTAGTTTTGAAAGATTATCCGTGAATTTCTTGCTTATTTATGATAAAATGGGAGTATCGCAAAAAATGACTCATCGTATTCAATTTTGAGTAAAACTAGGAGGATCCCATGTCTACAGAACATATGGAAGAACTAAATGACCAGCAGATCGTTCGCCGTGAAAAAATGGCTGCGCTCCGTGAACAAGGAATCGATCCCTTTGGAAAACGCTTTGAACGCACTGCAAATTCACAAGAATTAAAAGATAAATTTGCTGACCTCGATAAAGAACAATTACACGATAAAAACGAAACAGCTACTATCGCAGGACGCTTGGTAACCAAACGTGGTAAAGGTAAAGTAGGTTTTGCCCACCTTCAAGACCGCGAAGGTCAAATCCAGATTTACGTTCGTAAGGATGCTGTCGGTGAAGAAAACTACGAAATCTTCAAAAAAGCAGACCTTGGTGACTTCCTTGGTGTCGAAGGTGAAGTGATGCGTACGGATATGGGAGAACTCTCTATCAAGGCTACTCACATCACACACTTGTCTAAGGCCCTTCGTCCTCTTCCTGAGAAATTCCATGGTTTGACAGACGTTGAAACAATTTACCGTAAACGTTACCTTGACTTGATTTCTAACCGTGAAAGCTTTGAACGCTTTGTCACTCGTTCAAAAATCATCTCTGAAATTCGTCGTTACCTTGACCAAAAAGGTTTCCTTGAAGTGGAAACACCTGTTCTTCACAACGAAGCTGGTGGTGCCTCTGCCCGTCCATTTATCACCCACCACAATGCCCAAAACATTGACATGGTGCTTCGTATCGCGACTGAGCTTCACTTGAAACGCCTTATCGTGGGTGGTATGGAACGCGTCTATGAAATTGGCCGTATCTTCCGTAACGAAGGAATGGATGCTACTCACAACCCTGAGTTCACTTCTATCGAAGTTTACCAAGCATACGCAGACTTCCAAGATATCATGGATTTGACGGAAGGCATTATCCAACATGCTGCTAAATCAGTTAAGGGCGACGGTCCAGTCAACTACCAAGGAACTGAAATAAAAATCAACGAACCATTTAAACGTGTTCACATGGTGGATGCTATCAAAGAAATTACTGGTGTCGATTTCTGGCAAGACATGACTTTGGAAGAAGCTAAAGCTATCGCTGCTGAGAAAAAAGTTCCTGTTGAGAAACACTATACTGAGGTTGGTCACATCATCAATGCCTTTTTTGAAGAGTTTGTTGAAGAAACTTTAATCCAACCAACCTTTGTCTATGGACATCCAGTAGCTGTATCTCCACTGGCTAAGAAAAATCCTGAAGACCAACGCTTTACTGACCGTTTTGAGCTCTTCATCATGACTAAGGAGTACGGTAATGCCTTTACTGAGCTCAACGATCCAATCGACCAGCTTAGTCGTTTTGAAGCCCAAGCAAAAGCAAAAGAACTTGGTGACGATGAAGCGACCGGTATCGACTATGACTACATCGAGGCTCTTGAATATGGTATGCCACCAACAGGTGGTTTGGGAATCGGTATCGACCGTCTCTGCATGCTTCTCACTGATACAACTACTATCCGTGATGTATTGCTCTTCCCAACAATGAAATAAGCTCTTATCCTCTGGTACTTGCCAGGGGATTTTTGGCTCTTTGTCAACTGTAGTGGGTTGAAGTCAGCTAATATCTAGAAAGGACACATTTCGTCCTTTCTTTTTTGATGTTCAGAGCGATGAAAATCGTTTTTTTGAAGTTTTCAAAGTTCCGGAAACCAAAGGCGTTGCGTTTGATGAGTTTGATGAGATTATTGGTTGCTTCTAATTTGGCGTTAGAATAGTGTAGTTGAAGGGCGTTGACAATCTTCTCTTTATCTTTGAGGAAGGTTTTAAAGAAAGTCTGAAAAAGAGGATGAACCTGCTTAAGATTGTCTTCAATAAGTCCGAAAAATCTGTCAGGCTCCTTATTCTGAAAGTGAAAAATCAAGAGCTGGTAGAAATCATAGTGGTGTTTCAAGTCTTCTGAATAGCTCAAAAGTCTATCTAGAATTTTTTTTATTGGTCAAGTGCATACGAAAAGTAGGGCGATAAAATCGTTTATCGCTGAGTTTACGACTATCTTGCTGGATGAGCTTCCAGTAGAGCTTGATAGCCTTGTATTCATGAGACTTTCGATCCAATTGATTCATGATTTGGACACGGACACGACTCATAGCACGGCTTAGATGTTGCACAATGTGAAAACGATCAAGAACAATTTTTGCATTAGGGAGTGAAACAGTCTGGGAGATGTTTCAGCCTGAGCCTAGAAATTCGAAAGCGAAGCTGTTTAGCCAAGTCATAGTAAGGACTAAACATATCCATAGTAATAATTTTGACGCGACATCGGACGGCTCTATCATACTTAAGAAAGTGATTACGAATGACAGCTTGTGTTCTACCCTCAAGAACAGTGATGATATTGAGCTTGTTAAAATCTTGCGCAATGAAACTCATCTTTCCCTTGGTGAACTCATACTCGTCCCATGATATAATCTCAGGAAGGCTATTGTAAAAAAAATAAAATTAGGTTATAATGACTTCTGATAAATGATTTTACTACAAAAGGTTGGGTTAACTAAGGTGATGTTATGAAAACAGGGGCGTTAAGAATTTATTTTGGTTATGCTGCAGGAGTTGGAAAAACCTATGCTATGCTTAGAGAAGCGCAGCGAGCTCAAAAAGCTGGAGTAGATGTGGTAGTAGGTTACATTGAACCTCATAATCGACCTGAGACTATGGCTTTACTGATTGGTCTTGAGCAATTATCTCCTAAAACAATAAAATATAAAGGTATCACCTTAAATGAGTTTGATATTGATACTGCTTTAAGGCGTCAACCACGCATTATTTTAGTGGATGAATTGGCTCATACTAACTGTTTTGAGTCACGTAATAAAAAGAGGTACCAAGATATTAAGGAACTGCTTTATGCAGGGATTGATGTCTATACTACTGTAAATGTCCAACATATTGAAAGTTTAAACGATGTGATTGAAGCTATTACAGGGATTCAAGTTAATGAGATAATTCCAGATGCTATTTTTGATCAGGCTGATCAGATTGAACTTGTAGATATTGACCCATCAGATTTACTTGAACGATTGGATAAAGGAAAAATTTATTCTAAATCGCAAGCTAAATTGGCCAAGCGTCACTTTTTTACTGAAGAAAAGTTAATATCTTTGAGAGAAATCGCTTTGCGCAAAGCAGCTGATCAGATTAATGGAAGTGCTTTTCGAGGAAAAAAAGTTAAAGATAGTATTGTGACCAAGGAACATGTCTTGGTCTGTGTGTCACCCTCTCCCTCCTCTTCACATGTCATTCGCGCTGCTTCAAGATTAGCAAGTGCTCTTAATGCAGACTTTACAGCCCTGTATATTGGTAGTTTAGATAGGGAACTGACTAATCAGGAGTTACATCAGAACTTGGAATTGGCAGAGCGGTTGGGAGCTAAGGTGACAGTTATGGATTATAATAATGTGACCAAGCAGATTGCTGATTACGCAAAATTGAGCCGTGTTTCTAAGTTAGTAGTCGGAAAAAGTGGCTCCAGAACTATTTGGCCTAAAGAAAATATTGTGGAAGTTCTTAGTAAGAATGTTCCTGATTTGGATATGTTTGTAGTCCATAATACTAGAGGAAAAAAAGAGACTTCGGTTGGTAAGCTCTCGTTGCCTTCTTGGTTTTCTAAATGGCAATTTTCTTTCAGTGATTTGGTTAAAACACTGGTGGTATTGTTGCTAGTAACCTTAACAGGTCTTTTATTTCGTTTCTGGAATCTCAGTACCAACAACATTATAATAATATATATATTAAGTGTTCAAATAAATGCTGTTTGGACAAAAGGAAAACTTTATAGTGTGATTTCTTCTATTTTATCAGTTCTTTGTTTTAATTACTTTTTTGTGGCCCCCTACTACACTTTTACTTCTTTTAATCCTACTTATCCTATGACTTTTGCTATTATGTTAATTACTGGTCTGATTACTTCTAGTCTCATAAAAAGGATTCAAGAGCAGGCAAGATTATCTACTGAAAAATCTTATCTAACAGAGTTGTTACTACAAACAAATAGAGGATTATCTCAGGCAGACTCTATTCCTTCTATTTTAGAAGAACTAGCTATTCAAGTCAAAAAATTATTGAATAGTGATGTGGTGATTTATCCTGTAACAGGTGGTACTTTGGAGACGCCGAAATATTTCCCTACCAGTCATTCTTTGAGGACCTTAGCTGATTACTATCAGTACAATGAGCGAGGAGTGGTTGAGTGGGTTTTATATAATAATAAACAAGCTGGAGCAACAACAAACACCTTGTCTGCTGCTAAATTTCTGTATTTATCTGTCAGAGGTAAAGATTCTGTTTTTGCTATTATTGGTATTTTAATAGAGGATAAAACAATGATTGACCTGTTTGAAAAATCTGTTATTCTAACTGTTTTAGGAGAGGCATCCTTGGCATTAGAAAAAGAAGCATTACGCGAAGAACAACAAAAAATGGAACTTAAAATACAAAAAGAACAGTTAAGGGTTGATTTGTTAAGGGGAATCTCACATGATTTGAGAACTCCACTTACAAGCATATCAGGTCAGTCTAAATTAATGATGGAGACGGGGGGAATTATGGAGAAACAGCGTATGATAGAATTAGCTGCCTATATTTACGATGACTCTATGTGGTTGATTAATCTGATTGAAAATTTATTGTCAATTACTAAATTGGATAATGATACTACTCTTTCATTAAGAATAAATGTTTTCGATGAGTTGATTGAAGAAGCTTTGAAACATGTGGATCAACATATTAAGAATCATGACTTTGTTTTAATTTTATCAGATGATTTATTAATAGCTAAAATGGATGCTCCCTTGATTGTGCAAGTACTGGTTAATATCATTAACAATGCAGTTAAATATACGCATGAAGGATCTTTAATTACATTGACGAGTAATAGAAAGGATCAGAACCTGGTGGTTGAGGTTTCTGACGATGGTCCTGGTATTAACGATCAAGCAAAAGAAAAGATTTTTGACCTTTTTTATACATCAGAAAATTTGGCATCCGATGGTAAAAGAGGCCTAGGTATAGGATTATCTTTATGTAAGAGTATTATTACAGCACATGGGGGGACTATTTACGTCCATGACAATACTCCTAAAGGAGTTATCTTTGGATTTACACTACCACTAGCGGAGGTGAATGTATTACATGAAAAATGAAAATGTTAAGATTTTAATTTGTGAAGATGACTCTTCCGTTAACAGACTTTTATCCTTAGCAATGGAAGTTGAAGGTTATCATTATGTATCAGTTCGGACTGGAGAGGAAGCTTTGCGTCAGATCATTTCGCAATTTCCAGATTTATTATTATTGGATTTGGGTTTGCCAGATATGGATGGTAAAGACATTATTGACAAGATTCGTAGCTTTTCACAGCTACCTGTTATTGTTGTTAGTGCACGTGGAGAAGAAAGTGACAAGATTGATGCACTTGATGCTGGGGCAGATGATTATTTGACGAAACCCTTTAGCATTGATGAGCTTTTCGCTCGGTTAAGAGTTAGTCTTAGGAGGTCAAAGCAGATTAATCAACAAAGTGACGGTAATTCTGAAAAATCATCTTTTACTAATGGCTGGCTACATGTTGATTTTTTATCTAATCGTGTATTTGTTAATAACCAAGAAATTCACTTAACCCCGATTGAGTATAAGTTGCTTTGTCTTCTATCAGAGAATGTTGATAGAGTGTTGACTTATCGTTTTATTGTCAAGGAAATTTGGGGATATTATGAGGAAGATTTTTCTGCTTTGAGAGTTTTTGTTAATACATTGCGAAAAAAAATCGAATTAGGATTGGGTTACTCTAAAATGGTTCAAACTCATATTGGTATCGGTTATCGTATGATTAAGATTGAAAATTATGATGACAAATAATCCAAAAAGAATTTTATTCACCTGATTTGTAATTTCTTGGCAGCTATTTGAAACAAGTCTTAGGATAGGTTGTCTTAGGTTATTTTAGGAGACAATCTTTATATAATCTTTATTTTATATCCGTAATCTTTATATCATTTTTATACTTTTCGTGGTAGAATGATTATATTCTTGAAGGAGGATACAATGCTAGTAGATTTCATAATGTTTCTAGTTTTATTTTTTATTTTTTTGTTAATGATTGGTTTTATTGTTTGGTGTGATAAGCACCTTAAAGGTGATTAGAGGGAGAGTGTACTATGATAGTATTAGGAATAATTTTTGGTTTATTAATCTGTTATTTATTTTATGCTCTGTTACACCCGGAGAGATTTTAGGAGGAATGTGAGATGTTACAAATCATATTTGTCTTAGTACTGGCTTGTATTATTATATTACCAACTGGAAAGTATCTTTACCATATAGCTAGCCAGCAAAAAACTTTTGCAGATCCCATTATGGATCCTATTGATAGGTGGATTTATAAGTTGCTTGATGTGGACAAAAAAGGAATGACTTGGAAGGAGTATGCTGTAGCCCTTATTTTAACTAATGCTGTTATGGCTCTAGTGGCTTATGTAATCCTAAGAACACAGGCCTTTTTCTTTTTGAACCCCACCCGTGTTGGTTCATTAGAATCAAGCCTGAGTTTCAATACAGTCATATCTTTTATCACCAATTCTAATTTACAAAATTATGCTGGTGAGAGGGATTTGTCTTTTTTTAGTCAGATGGTTGTCATTACTTTTATGATGTTTACCTCAGCTGCTTCAGGCTATGCTGCTGCTATGGCTTTTATCAGAGGTGTATCAGGCAAGTATCAAGACATGGGGAATTTCTATGTTGACTTTGTTCGGGTGATTACTCGAGTGTTGCTTCCTTTTTCAATAATAGGCTCTTTGTTACTTATTTCACAGGGGGTTCCCCAAACACTATCAAAAGAGTTATATGCGACTACTTTGGAGGGCAATTTACAAGGTCTTATAATGGGACCGGTCGCTTCTCTTGAAATTATTAAACACTTGGGAACCAACGGTGGTGGTTTTTTTGCAGCAAATTCAGCAACTCCCTTTGAAAACCCTAATGTAATCACAAATATTATTGAAATGCTATCTATGATGTTGTTACCAGGTTCTATGGTAGTTGTTTTTGGTCATATGGTTTCATCTAGGAAAAAGGAAGATCATCCCTTTGAATCTGTACAGAAAGTTTCTTATAAGTCCACTAAATCTACGTTTATTAAACTAGGAGGACAGGCAAGACCGCTTCTGATTGTTATGCTATTCTTATTTTTTGTTGGTTTATCCATTATTGTTTGGTCAGAAAGTAGAGGAAATCCTGTCTTGCATCAATTGGGTTTGAATCAATCAATGGGAAGTATGGAAGGTAAAGAAGTTAGGTTCGGTATTCCAATGTCTGGTCTGTTTACAGAAATAACAACGGCTTTTACAACGGGTTCCGTGAATAATATGCACGATACTTTGACTCCTCTAAGTGGTGGAGTAGCTATGATTAACATGATGCTCAATGTTATATTTGGCGGTAAAGGTGTAGGAATAATGAATATGATGCTGTACGTTCTTCTTACTGTTTTTATTTGTGGATTAATGATTGGGCGTGCACCTGTTTATTTAGGAAAAAAAATTGAAGGTAAAGAAATGACTTTAATTGCTTTAGCCATCATGGTTCACCCTATGATTATTCTAGGTTTTTCAGCAGTAGCTGTCTCATTGCCAGCAGGATTTAACAGTGTTACCAATCCAGGATTTCATTCTTTATCACAAGTGATTTATCAATTTACCTCAGCTTCTGCTAACAACGGATCGGGATTTGAAGGACTAAAAGACAATACTTTATTCTGGAATATATCTACAGGATTAGCTATGTTTTTTGGACGCTATGTGACTTTGATTCTTCAGCTATCGATTGCTGGTTCGTTAATGACTAAGCAACATGTGAATGATTCCCTAGGTTCTTTAAAAACAGATACGGGGACTTTTGCCATTATTTTAGGTGTGATAGTGTTGATTATATCAGCCTTAACTTTCTTACCAGTCCTTGTACTAGGACCTTTAGCTGAATTTCTAACTCAATGAGGTTTATTATGATTTCAAAGAAAACTTACTTTCTGACAAAAAAGATACTACTCAGTTCCCTTAAAGGAGCGGTCGTAAAACTTCGCCCTAGTTACATGATTAAAAATCCAGTAATGTTTGTAGTTGAAGTTGGTTTTGTTCTGACCTTCTTTTTAACAATTATCCCCGTTGATGCTCAACAAGATAGCCAAAGTAGTCAATTGTATAATGGCATAGTAGCAGTGATCTTATTTTTAACTTTATTATTTTCTAATTTTGCTGAATCCATTGCGGAAGGAAGAGGAAAAGCACAGGCTGAAAGTTTAAAAAAGACGCAAGAAAATATGACAGCTAGACGACTCTATTTTGACAATGATGGTCAGACCCTTCTTGAAGAAACTATTGAGGCCACAGCCTTGCAAAAAGGAGATATCGTTCTGGTTAAGGTAGGAGAATTAATTCCTGGTGACGGTGAAGTTATTGAAGGAATTGCTTCTGTAGACGAATCAGCTATTACAGGAGAGTCAGCTCCGGTGATCAAAGAACCTGGTGGTGATTTTGCTTTTGTAACAGGAGGGACAACTCTTGCTAGTGACTGGCTTAAGTTGAAAATGACCTCACGTGCTGGAGAGTCTTTCTTGGACAAAATGATTTCCTTGGTAGAGGGTGCTTCTCGGCAAAAAACCCCTAATGAAATTGCCTTGAATACTTTGCTAGTCAGCTTAACAATTATATTCTTAATGGTAATTGGAAGTTTGTACCCGATTGTTAGCGCTTTGCACATAAAGATTACAGTTACTACTCTTGTGGCATTGACCGTATGTTTAATTCCAACAACAATTGGAGGTCTGCTGTCAGCAATTGGAATTGCAGGTATGGATCGCGTTACACGGTTTAATGTGATTGCTATGTCAGGAAAAGCAGTGGAGTCTAGTGGTGATGTGGATACTATGATTTTGGACAAAACAGGAACCATTACCTTTGGAAATCGTATGGCTGCTCATTTTGTTCCTGTAGATGGTGTTAGTCAAGAGTCTTTAATAAGAGCAGCTATGCTAAGTTCTCTACAGGATGATACACCGGAAGGAAAATCAATTGTTAAGCTTGCTAAAGAATATGGGGCAAGTATTCCTCCTATTTCTGAAGATATGACCTTTATTGATTTTACTGCTCAAACACGAATGAGTGGGATAGACTTTGTTGATGGGGGAATGATACGTAAGGGTGCCACAGATGCTATAAGTCGCTATATTAAAGGTAAAGGTGGTGTGATTCCGAAAGATTTGAAGTCTATCAGTGAAAGAATTGCTTCAGCTGGGGGAACTCCACTGGCAGTAGTGGAGGGGCAGAATATTTTGGGAGTGATTGCTCTCAAGGATACCATCAAACCAGGTTTAGTTGAGCGTTTTGCTCGCCTACGGGCAATGGGAATTAAAACTATTATGTGTACCGGTGATAATCCTCTTACCGCTGCGACCATAGCTCAAGAAGCAGGCGTTGATAGCTTTATCGCTGAATGCAAGCCAGAAGATAAAATTGAAGCTATTAAAAAAGAACAACGCTTAGGAAAAGTTGTTGCGATGACAGGAGATGGGACTAATGATGCCCCAGCACTAGCTCAGGCAGATGTCGGTATTGCTATGAATTCTGGAACAAGTGCTGCTAAAGAAGCTGCTAATATGGTGGATTTAGATAGCGATCCAACCAAGATTCTGGATATCGTTGAAATTGGAAAGCAATTATTAATGACGCGAGGAGCTTTAACCACTTTTTCAATTGCTAATGATATTGCCAAATACTTTGCCATTATTCCAGCTATTTTTATGCCCAGTATCCCCCAAATGCAATCGTTAAATATCATGTCATTATCAACGTCTTCCAGCGCAATTTTATCGGCTCTGATTTTCAATGCCATTATTATTCCTCTTCTAATTCCGATTGCGATGAAAGGAGTTTCTTATAAGCCTCAAAGGTCAGAAAAAGTTTTGGCTCATAACATGCTGATTTATGGTTTGGGTGGAGTCTTCATCCCGTTTATTGGAATTAAAATCATTGATATGAGTATTACTCCATTATTGTATCTATTGGGTTTATCCTGATAAGATAAGATTAGTTTAATATAATATAATATTTAGAGGAATAAGATTGAAACTTATCTACATTGCTTTACGTTTAAAAGAATCAGTGTCTTTTCCTTGGGTTGAACATGAAAGGAATGAATAACAATCATGAGAAAAATATTTATACATATCAGACGTTCTGTCCGACTAAGTCTTTTATTTGGGGCGGTTTGTGGATTATTTTACCCTTTGCTGATTACCGGATTAGGGCAGTTTATTTTTCCTGTTCAAGCCAATGGTAGTCAAATTAAGCAGGATGGGAAGCTTATTGGATCGGCTTTAATTGGGCAAGAATTTTCGTCAGCTGCTTTTCTGCATGGTAGACCATCTGCTATTCAGTATAATACTTACCTTAGCGAAGGAGACCCAAGTGGACAAAGGCGGGATATTACTTCTGGTTCCCAAAATCTGGCTCCTAGTAATCCTGAACTAAAAGTACGTGTTCAAAAGGAACTGTCTCTTCTCATAGAAGAAAACCCAACTATTTCAATCAGAGATATCCCTGCTGATTTGGTAACAACATCGGCTTCGGGATTGGATCCAGAAATCAGTCCAGAAAGTGCTAAACTACAACTCCCCCGTATTTCTAAGACAACAGGTATTAGCTTGCCTAGACTGGAAGAAATCATTGACAAGCATACAGTAACAAAAATTTTTGGATTTCTAGGTGAAGATAGGGTGTCTGTGTTAAAAGTTAACATCGATATTATGAAGGAACTAAACTAACACCGCTGTAAAAGTTATACGGGTATTATTGCAAGTAATTAGTAGTGAGAGGTACGCCTATTACAAAAAAAGGGATAAAAAAGAACTCTTACTTCCTAGACTATATAATCTGATGAGTATCTTACAGATAGAGAAAGGAAGTTGGCATTTATTTATGAACTACTTTTAGCTGGTTTGAGATTTGTGACAAACTCATTTCACTGAAGAATTGTCAATCGAAAGTGATGATGTCCCAAAAAAATGGTGAGATTGAGGGCAATTATTTTGATTTTATTTGATACGAGGAACCCTTGAAGCTGTTTTGTCAAATGAAATGCTTGTCTTAGACTCCTTGCTTTCTCTCTCCTAAATGTAAGGGATAGAGTGATTTCCTTTAAGGAACAGCTTCCCATTTAGCGAGAAATAGATTATACTTGTAGCTGAGGAGAATCAAGCTCCTCACTAGTAAACTCTTCATAATCCTTTTTATTTTTCTGAAGATATTGTTTGAAAGATGTGAGTTTCCACGGATGGGTTTGTGGAGGGATATACTTGCGTCTTTCTTTTTTTGTTCTGGTTCTGGTTCAAAGTTTTTCGAATAG
>NZ_VMKV01000110.1:0-1765 GCF_013276335.1 Streptococcus sp. 2100
TTCTAAAACATTGTTAGAAATCTATTTGACTGTCCTGATTGATTCATCCTGTTCTTATCTCATTTCACTATATTCACCGGTAGTGAATCTCTACAGAGGACTTACACCTCAGATACACAACATGCCCATCGCATAAAAAATCTCCTACCCAAGGTAGAAGATTTCAATCTTATAAAACTTAATCCGTCATGTCCGATACCAAGGTTCGATGCTCCAATGGAACACTGCACATAACTAGCAAGAAAATGAAACCTGACTGAATCCAGAAGAGGGCCAAGTCAAAGATTCCATGCACAGCAACCACTGTAAGGAAAGACAGATAAAGACCGATAATCGGACGTTTCCCCGACTCCTGACTCATATCCATCATCAAGCGAACAGGAGCAACAGAAGACAAAACTAATAAAATGGTACCCACAATTCCGTAACTCAGAATCGTATCAATATAAAGACTGTGGGCATGTTCATGATAAGGAGCATGTATCCGAGGATAAGAGTGCATATAGGTCAATGGCCCTTCACCCCAAAAAGGATTTTGCTTAAACAAGGCCATCCCAGCATCCCAAATAGAAATTCGTTCTTCCATAGAAGAATCTAAAGTCCCCATCCGAACTCCCAAATCACTGGAAAAGAGGAAGCTCAAGCCAATCGCAAATACCCCAATACTAAGCCAAAAGGCCTTCCAGTTTTTAATAGTCGTAAAGAGATAGATGATTGCTCCAGCGATAATAGCAGGAAAAGCAGTTCGATTTTGCGTAAAGTTCAATCCAAAGAGATTAACAAAGCCTGCAATCACACAGAATACTTTCAACCAATTCAACTTGGTCGTTGTAAATAGATAGAAAGCAATCATGATACAGAAACAACAAATAATTCCATAATAATTAGGATTAAAGAAGGTCACTTCTGCACGATTCTGATGCCACACCTGCATATTGGGTGAAAGAAAAGCATAGTTGAATTTCTTCACAATTTGGAAATGTTCTAAACTCGCAAAAGCAGCTGACAAGACGCTACCAAACAAGACGAGCTGCAAAATTAATCGAAAGAATTTATGTGATAAAATCGACTGATATTGCAAAAATAAAATAGCAAACAAAAACATTCCTACTGAAGCCACAAGACCCATCCAATTTTGTGCAAGAATGGATATAACAGTACTATAGCCAAGAAAAAGAAGCAGCATCGGATGCTCCCCCATTTTCTGAAGAATACTTTTCATGTCTCCTGTAAAAATCAAACTGATAATATATAAACAGAATACAACTACAAAAAGATAAAAGGGCAAAAAGATACTCAGGATAATTCCCAATAAAATCAGCTCTTTACTAGACAACCCTATCAGCTTTTCAATAAAGCCTATTGATTTCAAAATGAATCCTTTCTCTCCAAATCAGCTGATTCAGATAATAGTAAGCTATCCTATATTATACCACTTTTTTAACAATTTGAAAACAAAGGAAACGTTTTCCAAAATAAAATGTAATTCGAATGTGATAATTGAAAGTTCTATAATGAAGTTAGCCACCCAGCCCTCCTAAAAATTAGATGGTTCAACTAGCTTATAGCTAGCCCTCGATTTCATTTGATAAGAGGCTTGATGCTGTTAGGCTGACAAGCCAAGGCTAAGATTAGCCTTGGTTTAGCTGACAAAACTGCTTCAAGGGTTCCTCTTGTCAAATGAAAGCTCTTCTAGGCATAAGAAAACACCTCTGTGTTATACTTGTTGTTCAATCACAAATACAAGAAAGGCACAGAGATGCAA
>NZ_VMKV01000111.1:0-540 GCF_013276335.1 Streptococcus sp. 2100
TCAGTAACCATACCTACGGTAAGGCGACGCTGACGTGGTTTGAAGAGATTTTCGAAGAGTATTACCTTCAAGAAGCTCCATTGATGCCCCACCACCGCGTCACAAATACCTACACTGACACAAAAAGGTGACATAGCCACCTTTTTGGGCTCTATAATATTTGTAGTGGGTAAATCCCCTATGGATATCATTAATAAGGATACATACAAGGAACTCATCGCCAAACTGGACTATGAAGCTCCATCTTGTCCTGAGTGCGGAAGTCAAANNATTGTTCTAAAATGATGGTCGCTGAAACTTCTATCGTCAAGAAAAATGACCAAATCCCTCGTATTATCAATCAAAAAATTGCGCAAAAGTTGATTGAAAAGACTTCTATGACCGATATTGCCCATCAGCTGGCCATTTCAACTTCAACTGTCATTCGAAAGCTCAATGACTTCCACTTTGAGTGTAATGTTAGAAATCTGCCTGAGATTATGTCTTGGGACGTTGAAACAGTCCGGGGAGTGACTGTTTCAATCGGGAGATGGAGATGAG
>NZ_VMKV01000112.1:0-1475 GCF_013276335.1 Streptococcus sp. 2100
TTCTCCTTAGAAAGCGTCGTTTCAAGTGCTATCATTGTTCTAAAATGATGGTCGCTGAAACTTCTATCGTCAAGAAAAATCACCAAATTCCTCGTATTATCAACCAAAAAATTGCGCAAAAGTTGATTGAAAAGACTTCTATGACCGATATTGCTCATCAGCTGGCCATTTCAACTTCAACTGCCATTCGAAAGCTCAATGACTTCCACTTTGAGTGTAATTTTAAACATCTGCCTGAGATTATGTCTTGGGATGAGTATGCCTTTACCAAGGGAAAGATGAGTTTCATTGCGCAAGATTTTGATAAGCTCAATATCATCACTGTTCTTGAAGGTAGAACACAAGCCGTCATTCGAGATCACTTTCTTAAATATGATAGGGTCGTCCGATGTCGAGTGAAAATTATTACTATGGATATGTTTAGTCCTTATTATGACTTAGCTAGGCAACTTTTTCCAAACGCTAAAATCGTTCTGGATCGCTTTCACATTGTGCAACATCTTAGCCGTGCTATGAGTCGTGTCCGTGTCCAAATTATGAATCAGTTTGAACGAAAATCCCATGAATACAAGGCTATTAAACGCTACTGGAAACTCATTCAACAGGATAGTCGTAAACTCAGCGATAAACGTTTTTATCGCCCTACTTTTCGTATGCACTTAACCAATAAAGAGATTCTTGACAAGCTTTTGAGCTATTCAGAAGACTTGAAACACCACTACAATCTCTATCAGCTCTTACTTTTTCACTTCCAGAACAAGGAGCCTGACAAATTTTTCGGACTTATTGAGGACAATCTAAAGCAGGTTCATCCTCTTTTTCAGACTGTCTTTAAAACCTTTCTAAAGGATAAAGAAAAGATTGTCAATGCCCTTCAACTACACTATTCTAACGCAAAATTGGAAGCAACCAATAATCTCATTAAGCTTATCAAACGAAATGCCTTTGGTTTTCGGAACTTTGAAAACTTCAAAAAACGGATTTTTATCGCTCTGAACATCAAAAAAGAAAGGACGAAATTTGTCCTTTCTCGAGCTTAGCTGACTTCAACCCACTACAGTTGACAAAGAGCCTAAACAAAAAGTGAACAAACCTGAATTCTAATGTACAGAAGACTAGGCTTGTTCACTTTTTATAGTCGCTATAAGATGACCTTATCTATAGCTTTTTATACATAATTATATATTCAGACATACTATTATCAATTGTGTCGCAGGGAGGAATCTGTTAACGCACCCATTCACCATTATCATTGACTCTATAGCCATCTATACTTGTATTGATCGCTAGCTCACCCGATGCATTTACATAATACCATTTACTGCCAACTTGGAACCATTGATTGGCTTTCATAGAACCGTTGCTGTTGAGGTAGTACCATGAACCATTATTTTGTAGCCAACCTATCTCCATAGAACCATTATCGTTGAGATAGTACCATGAACCATCAACTTGCTCCCAACCTGTTGCCATGG
>NZ_VMKV01000113.1:0-547 GCF_013276335.1 Streptococcus sp. 2100
TTTATCCTCAGTTAGTTTATTTTTCGCTGTAGTTGTCGCTGCGGTTGTTACGGCATCTTCTGCCGCTTTCAAGGCTGCTTTGGCTGCGTTTACTTTCGCTAGCTCTGCTTGTACAGCTTCTGGTGCCGCATTGTCGTCCGCTATTACTTTTTTCGCTGCTTCCACTGCTTTATCCGCCGCTTCTTTTGCTTTAGTATATGCGTCAACTTTGCTTTGTGGCTTGTCATCTGTAGTTGGTTGACTTGCTACTTCGCTTGCTAAATCGTTATTCGCTTGCGTTAGAGCTGTCTTGTCTGCTTTGTCGACTAACTGCTCTTTCGCTTTGTCTAACTTACCTTGCGCTTCTGTTACTTTTTCTTGCGCTTCTTGAATTTCAGCTGCTGTCGCATTGTCACCTTTAGCTAATACTGCTTTGGCTGCTTCCTTCGCTGTTGCAACATCTGCTTCTGCTTCTTTCTTAGCGGCTTCGTATGCTTGAATACTTTCTGGTGTCTTACCTTCTGTACTTACAGCTTCATCTAACTTCGATTTATCCTCAGTTAGTTTA
>NZ_VMKV01000114.1:0-899 GCF_013276335.1 Streptococcus sp. 2100
ATTTATTCCATCTACTTCGGAAGTAAGATAATCTTTGATTGGTCGTGGAGAACCACCTCTAACAATTTCAACCAATGTAGAAAACCTCACCCACTCCCAACTTTTTGGTATTTCATAAGGAACTTCCTCATAATAAGAGTTATCATCTCCTTGGGAAACAATAGAAATGTCCAAATCTTTCTTTTTAATCTTGCCTTCTTCAAAGAGTTTTTGTTTTTCTGCTCGTATTTTTTCAAGTAAAACTTCGACTGATTCATCATTTGGGTCTTGTTCAACTAATTTTCCTTGCATAGCATATTGAAGAATAGATTTTTTTAGTTTATCTGGAAATTCTTTATCTAGCTGTTCGAGTCTATTATAACTTTCAGCATATTCATCTACTTTTTCTAAAGCTGATTCGATTGCTTCTATTATGCGTTGTTGTTCAGCTAGCGGAGGGAGAGGGATTAGAATAGAAGCAACTTTATCACTATTCAAGTTTTTCACAACAGCTCCACTAATTAGAGATAAAAATTGAGAATAAACTACATTTGATGAAAGAATATAGAATAGGTAATCTCTATTTAATGAGTTTTCATAGTTCGAAATAGCCAACCATCCATCGTGTATTGCACCATCAACATTCAAAATATAAGGTCTACCAAAACTCATAGAATTAGTTAACAAAAATGTACCTTTTTTTACAAATCTAGTTTTGTTAAGCCCTGATTTTTTGATTTTTTCTTTAACATTATTTATATACTTTTCACCCTTTTCAGTATCACCTATTTTTATCCAATTTATTCCATCTACTTCGGAAGTAAGATAATCTTTGATTGGTCGTGGAGAACCACCTCTAACAATTTCAACCAATGTAGAAAACCTCACCCACTCCCAACTTTTTGGTATTTCATAAGGAA
>NZ_VMKV01000115.1:0-1094 GCF_013276335.1 Streptococcus sp. 2100
TTATACTCAATTGTTTTCAAAAAGCAACCTTGTCCATTGTCTGCTGACAGTGGACTTTAAAACGCTTTTTTCCAGTCCTTGAATAACTTCTTGAAGCTTATCAATGACGGCTTCCAATGTTTGGAAAGCCTTGTTTTTAAAACCTCGTTTTCGAATTTCTTTCCAGACTTGTTCAATAGGGTTCATTTCTGGTGTATAAGGTGGGATAAAAGCCAACTCAATATTACTTGGAATCTCTAAGGTACTTGATTTATGCCATATAGCATTATCCATGACAAGTAAAATATAGTCATCTGGATAAGCTTGTGAGACTTGCCGTAGAAATTCATTGATCCACTCAGTATTGCATCCTCCAGCAATGAGGAAAAAGGAATCTCCTGTCTGAGCATCTACTGCCCCATAACAATAGCGATATTCTCGCATATAATGACTAGGAATGCTAGGTCGGATTCCTTGAGGAGCCCAACAAGAACTCATCTTACTGATTCTTCCGAAACCAGCTTCATCTTGGTACATCAAACGTACTTTGTTATAAGTCCCCTCTTCTTTAAAGCGCTTACTTAAGGTCTCGAATGTAGATTTTATTTTTAGACGTCTCAATTGTCTGAGCGTCTGCCTTCTTGGGATGCTCAGGTCGAGGAGTGACCGTTCGCCAACCATGTCGTTTCAGGAGATAATAGAAACCATCACGTGTGGAAGTGCGACCAATCTCTTTTTGATAGGCTTCAAATAACTGATTGACAGTTACAAATTCCCCAGCCTGAGCAGCTTCTATATGACGTTTTAGAAATGCTTGTTCTTCTTCGTAAGTCATATATTCTCTATGACGTCCACCACGGGTCTCCTGAAGAAGCGCTTCTAAACCAAACTCCTTATATTTTTTCAAATTCCTCCAAACAGTTGTTTTATTGCAATCTAGCAAATCCATGATTTCCTTATAACTCTTTTCTTTTGAGCGAAAATAAATAATCTGTAGACGTTTGTGATATTTGGCGTACGATGAATCTCTTAGGAGTTGTTCAATTTTTTGTGTTTCTTCGTTTGTAAGTTTCATAACTACTATTATAAGATGTTTTTTGATTTTAGTCCAGTAT
>NZ_VMKV01000116.1:0-656 GCF_013276335.1 Streptococcus sp. 2100
ATGATTTACAAGAACAGCATGACAAGCGATTTCTTTGTGGAGTGGTTCAAAACGCAACTCCTGCCTGCTTTGAAGACACCTCATGTTATTATCATGGACAATGCTAGTTTTTATCCCAAGAACATTTTGGATGAACTCTGCATCCAAAATAAACACTTTTTCTTACCTCTACCGCCTTATTCACCAGATTTGAATCCTATTGAGCAAGCTTGGGCTATCTTGAAAAAGAAAGTAACAGATTTATTAAGGGAAGTCCCAACTATTTTTGAATGTTTGGAACGCTGATAACGAGAAAATTGTCAATGCCCTTAAACTAGCCTATTCTAACGCCAAACTAGAAGTCACTAATAATCTCATCAAACTTATCAAACGCAACGCCTTTGGTTTTCGGAACTTTAAAAACTTCAAAAAAAATGACGAAATTTGCCCTTTCTCGAGATTAGCTTTTCATCAACCCACTACAGTTGACAAAGAGCCGAAAAATGTCTCGCCTCTAATAACACGAGATAGATTATTATTACATAACAAAAAAAGAGGCCTAAACCTCTTAACTAAATTACTCCGCCAGTAGGACTCGAACCTACGACATCATGATTAACAGTCATGCGCTACTACCAACTGAGCTATGGCGGATTAAAGCTAAGCGACTTCCCTAT
>NZ_VMKV01000117.1:0-530 GCF_013276335.1 Streptococcus sp. 2100
TTGTTATGACGCGCTTACAGATAAACTAAAAAGACTAACACAAAAAAAGAAAGTAGAGAAAAGAAAATGAAGTTATTAAAGGGTTTGGGCTTTGCCTTGGTATTGTTTTACATGGTTATATTTATTGGAGTAAACTTTGTGACTGTTGGGGTTGATAATGATAAAAAAGAAGAAACAACAAAAGAGATACAAAGGTATGAATTGTTAGACTAGACTAAAATAAAAAAGCATTATACAATAGTAATATGAAATCAACTAAAGAAGAAATCCAAACAATCAAAACACTTTTAAAAGACTCTAGTACAGCTAAATATCATAAACGCCTTCAAATCGTTCTATTTCGTCTGATGGGTAAATCTTATAAAGAGATTATAGAGCTTTTAGACTGTAATCAAACAACGATTTGGCCAACTGTAAAAAAATATGAGGAGTTCGGACTCGACTCTCTCCTTCAAGAAACACGTGGTGGTCGTAACCATGCATATATGACAATTGAGGAAGAGAAAGCCTTTCTTGCCCGTCATTTGAAG